>JAJZMN010000104.1:0-15334 GCA_021850345.1 Actinomycetes bacterium
GAACGGCGACTTGATGCTGAACGAGCTCATCACGAGGCGCTACACGCTCGACCAGGTGAACGAGGGCTACCAGGACATGCTCGACGGCAAGAACATCAGAGGCGTCATCGTCTACGACGGCTGACGATCGTCGACGGTGTCCTGCGGCGTTCGGCGCAGTCCGGTGCCCGCCACGCGGCACTCGCACCGGCACGGTTCCCCTGTCGGCAATGGCCGGCAGGGTGGCTACACAAAAGGGGGTAATCGAGTGAAAGAGCACGCTGTGGACGGGCGCGCAGGACCGGCAGGGGGGCGAAGGACGGCGTTCTTCGGTGCCGGCATCGTCTCGCTCGTCGTGGCGATGGTGTTCGCGCTGGCAGGGGTGGGTGCGGCGACCGCCTCGGCGGCGACGCGCGCGCACGCCGTCGGGCACCATGCGGCGCACGCGAGCGCTCGGAAGGTGGCGCCATGCCCGTACTGCGGCGGTGTCAAGCCGAAGCCGGGCGGCACAATGACGGTGCTCGAGTGGACCGGCTACGAGGGAAGCTGGCCGGGCCTGAACCCCGAGACCGACACCAACGGTGGTGCGGACATCAGCTACATGAACGCGATCTTCGGTGAGCTGTTCGAGATCGGCCCGCACGGCAAGACGATCCCCGACCTCGCGACCGGGTACAAGTACACGAACACAACAAAGACCATCGACGTCTTCATCCGCAAGGGCGTGAAGTTCTCCGACGGCGAGACATTCACCCCGACAGCGGTGGCCGCCGCCTGGAAGGCCGACCTGAGCACGAGCTGCTCGTGCAAGCCGGTGTTCAACCAGCCGGCACCGCCGAAGATCACAGTGATCCCCGGTGGAGTGTCGATCACGCTCACATACGTCGACTCGTCCTTCATCAATGCGCTCCAGGGCAGCATCTTCAACTGGATCGTGGCGCCGGGCGCACTCGCCAAGGAGGGGCCGACAAAGTTCGCCATCACCCCGGTCGGCGCCGGTCCGTTCAAGGTGGTCAGTGACACCCCGAGCTCGGTGCTGGTCCTCCAGAAGAACCCGCTCTACTGGCAGAAGGGCCTGCCCTACCTGAACAAGCTGACCTTCAAGTCGGTGGCCAACACAGAGGCCGCCTACGAGGCGATGCTCGCGGGGAACGGCCAGGCGTACGAGGACCTCTCGTCGCCCACGCTCGCCAAGGAGTTCAAGAAGCACTTCACGGTCACGAGCGAGCCGTCGACCTCTCCCTATGACATCCAGTTGAACACGTCGATCCCGCCGTTCAACAACATCACAGCCCGAAAGGCCATCTACTACGCGACCACAGCGGCCATCCTCGACAAGAAGCTGTTCGGTGGCGCGACCCCCGTGGTGCAGTCCTTCGAGGCGCCGGCCGGCCTCTTCTACGAGAAGAAGGTGCCCGGCTACATCACGTACACACTGAAGAAGGCCAAGGCGCTCGTGAAGAAGCTCGGAGGGCTCTCCTTCACCCTCTTCACGATCGCGAACACCCAGGCCGAGCAGATGGACGAGGGGCTGCAGAAGCAGTACGAGGCGGCCGGGATGCACGTGAAGCTGGCGCAGTACACACTGAGCTCGCTCATCGCGGCGTTCAACGGTGGCAAGTGGACGATCGCCCTGCAGACCGCCGGCGCGTACACACCGGCGACCGGGGTGGGTGTGGCCTTCCGCTTCACATCGCACTCGCCGTTCTCGGGCGTGCACTCGACGGCGCTCGACACAGTGCTCCAGCACGCCTCGGGCACCACCACAAATGCCCAGCGGGCGAAGTACTACAAGAAGGCGGCGGCCATGATCGCGAAGAATGCCTGGGGGCCCTTCCTCTTCCCGATCAACGGCTACGACACCGTGGTCCACGGCGCCGGGGCACCGGGGCTCTCCACGCCGCTTCCGGCCGTGGACGTCGTGCCCGCGATCCTCTGGCAGTACGCGTACAACAACAAGCACTAGGTGATGCACGCGAGGTCCAACGGCGCGGGCGCGATGCGTGCCGCAGCGCCCGGAGGTGCCGGATGTCCGGCACCTCCGGGCCGCCCCGGCCTCGTGCTCGTCGGTCGTCGGGTCGGTGGCGTCACCGAGGTGTCCGCGAGCGAGCAACGGCAAAGTAGGCCTCGGTGAGCACGACGTCTGTGGCTGCACCCACCGCCGCGCTCGGCGAGGACTCGGGTGGGCGGCAGGGCCTGCGGTGGTGGCAGGCATTCCTGTCGTCACCCACCCTGCGCCTAGCAGTTCGCAGGATCCTGATCGCCATTCCGGTGATGTTCGGAGTGACCTTCTTGACGGCGGTCCTCCTCGACCTCCTTCCCGGTGACGCCGCATCGGCCCTCCTCGGGGCGAACGCCACGCCCCAGGAGGTGCACGCCCTCGCGTTGAAGCTGCACCTGAACGAGCCGTTCTACGTGCGCTACTGGCAGTGGCTCGACGGCGTCTTCCACGGGACAATGGGCAAGTCGCTCGAGAGCCACCAGGCCGTCGCCGACATCATCGCCCAGAAGATCCCGGTGACCTTCGAGCTGGTCGTCTTCTCCACCATCGTGATGGTGGTGGTGACGATCCCCGTCGCCCTTCTGTGCGCGCGCCGTCCGGGGGGGATCGTCGACCGGATCACCATGGTCGTGTCGATGGGCTTCCTCTCGGTGCCCCAGTTCGTGCTCGGCCTGCTCTTCGTCCTCGTGCTCGCGGTGACCTTCCACCTCTTTCCCGCGATCGGCTACGTCCCGATCCTCCAGACAGTCGGCGCGAACCTGCGCGACTACACCCTGCCCGCGCTCACGATCGCGTTGCCGTCCGCGGGGTTCTACGTGCGATTGCTCCGCGCAGACCTCTTGGACCAGATGGAGAACCAGGAGTACGTCATCACCGCGCGGGCCAAGGGCTTCGGGTCCTGGTACATCCTCACCAGGCATGCCTTCAAGAACTCTCTGATCGGATTCGTCACCATCTTGGGGCTGAACGTGGCGACCCTGTTCGCCTACACGGTCATCGTCGAGGAGATCTTCGGGCTTCCCGGCCTCGGCTACGCGCTCATCAACGGCGTCGGCGCCCGGGACGCCCCGCTCGTCCAAGGCATCGTGCTGGTGCTCGCCGGCATCGTCGTCATCGTGAACATGCTCACCGACCTCATGTACGGAGTGATCGACCCGAGGGTCCGTTATGGCCGCTCTGCTCTCTGAGACCGTCACTCCCACCGTGCCCGAGGCCGAGGTGCCCGTGGTCGGACGTGCGCGCGGCCCGCGCACCTGGCTGTGGTCGCTCGACATCTACGTCCCTGGCGTCTTCCTCCTCGCGTTGCTGTTCGTCTGCTTCATCTGGCCGTACCTGTACAAGCTGCCCTCTCCTGTCGGCGGCAACATCCTCACAGGCGGTCTGCCGGTCGGTTCGCCCGGCCATATCCTCGGCACCACAACGGTGGGGAACGACCTCATGTCCCGCCTCATCTACGGCGGGCAGTCGACCTTCGAGGTCGTCTTCGCGGTCCAGGCGATCGGGCTCTTGGTGGGCGGCGGCATCGGCGTGACGGTGGCCATGCTGCGCGGCATCGCGGAGAGCGTCGTGATGCGGGTCCTCGACGTGATCATCGCCTTCCCTGCCTTCGTGCTCGTCGTCGTCGTCATCCTCGGCCTCGGTGCGAGCGAGGTGACGATGATCTGGGCCCTCGCGCTCATCAGCATCCCCACCTTCGCCCGCGTGGCGCGCGCCGGCGCGGTGACCGTCAGAGAGCAGACCTACGTCGTCGCGGCGCAGCTCGCGGGCACCAAGCGCTGGAAGATCGCTCTTCGCCACATCGTGCCGAACATCTTCACCTCGCTCCTCACCTTCGCCGTCCTCGGCTCGGGGATCGTGGTCATCTTGGAGGCCACCATCAGCTACTTCGGCTACGGGATCCCGCCACCGGCGCCCACATGGGGCAACATGATCGCCACCGGCCAGCAGACAATGACCAGCCGCCCCTCGCAGCTGCTCATTCCCTGCCTCGTGCTGCTCGTGGTCGTGATCGCGCTGAACACCTTGAGCGAGGGCATGCGCCGCCGGTGGGGGTCGGTCCGATGACCGACGCAGCCGCCGGGGACCCGGTGACGACGAACGGCGTCGGCGCGCCCCCCGCGCCCCCCGCGCCCCCCGCGCCTGGTGCCTGCGACGGCGGCCGGCCGGTGCTGCTCGAGGTGCGCCATCTCGTCCAGGAGTTCGCGATCAGGAACGCCGGCGGGGTGAAGGGCGGCATGCTCCAGGCCGTCTCGGACGTCTCCTTCGAGCTGCGCGCCGGTGAGGCGCTCGGCGTCGTCGGCGAGACCGGCTCAGGCAAGTCCACCCTGGCGCGCTCGGTCATCCAGGCGCCGCCGCCCAAGTCCGGCGAGGTGATCTTCGACGGCGTCGACCTCACGACGCTCAAGCGCCGCGAGATGGAGCGCCTTCGGCGGCGGATGCAGATGGTCTTCCAGGACCCCTTCGGCTCCCTCGACCCCAAGTGGAAGGTGAACGACGTCGTGGCCGAGCCCCTCGTGGCCTTCAAGGTCGGTGACCGCGGCGAGCGCCGCCAGCGGGTGGCCGAGCTCTTGGACCTCGTGGGACTGGACCCCGAGGTGCACGGCGTTCGCCGGCCGAACCAGCTGTCGGGCGGCCAGGCGCAGCGCGTGGCCATCGCCCGGGCGATCGCGCTGAGCCCGGACCTCGTGATCTGCGACGAGGCGGTCTCCTCGCTCGACGTGCTCGTCCAAGCGCAGGTGCTGAACCTCTTCGAGAAGCTGCGCCAAGAGCTCAGGCTCGCCTACCTCTTCATCGCCCACGACCTTGCCCTCGTCAAGCAGGTCAGCGACCGGGTGATGGTGATGTACCTCGGCAAGGTCTGCGAGATCGGCCCGGGACAGAGCCTCTACGAAGAGCCCCTCCATCCCTACACCTACGCGCTCTTGAAGTCGATCCCCGATCCCGACCCCAAGGTCGCCAGGGTGCGGACCACCGAGGTGATCAGCGGCGAGCTGCCCTCGCCGCTCGACCCGCCGAGCGGCTGCCGGTTCCGCACGCGCTGCCCCCGCGCTGAGGCGCGCTGCGCCGAGGAGGTGCCCGAGCTTCGAATGCTGCGTGCGGGCCACCAAGTCGCCTGTCATTTCCCCCTGCCCGGCAAGGACGGGGTCGGGAAAGACGGCACACGGAAAGACGGCACACGCCAGGACGGCACTGGCACCGCCGCGCCGGTCACCGCCGCGCCGGGCACCGCCGCGCCGGGCACCGCCGCGCCTGGCACCGCCGCGCCGGGCACCGGCGGGAGGGAGCACGACCAAGAGGCGCAGGGACGCAACGACACGAGACGCGACATGCGAGCACGCGAGACAGGAGAGCGATGAAGACGACCGCAGCGGTCCTCAGGGTCCCCGGCAAGCCGTGGGAGATCACCGAGCTGGACCTCGACGAGCCCAAGGACCACGAGGTCCTCGTGAAGTTCATGGCCTCGGGCATGTGCCACTCCGACGAGCACATCCGTGAGAGCGGGGGATCCCACATTCGCATGCCCCTCGTGGGCGGTCACGAGGGCGCCGGCATCGTCGAGGCGGTGGGCTCGGCGGTCCAGCGCGTCGAACCCGGCGACCACATCGTCACCTCCTACATTCCCGCGTGCGGGCACTGCCGCTACTGTTCCACGGGCCGCCAGAACCTCTGCGACCGCGGCCTGTACGCCGGCAAGGGCTGCCTGCAGGACGAGACCTTCCGGTTCCACCAGCACGGTGAGGACTTCGGCGCATTCTGCGTGGTCGGGTCCTTCTCCCAGTACTCGGTGGTATCCGAGTACTCGTGCATCAAGATGGACGACGACATCCCCTTCGAGGTCGCCTGCCTCGTCGGCTGTGGCGCGACGACCGGCTGGGCGTCTGCCGTCTACGCCGCCGACGTCCGGGTCGGCGAGACCGTCGTCATCTTCGGCACCGGCGGGGTCGGCATGAACGCGGTCCAGGGCGCCAAGCTCGCGGGTGCCAAGCACGTGATCGCCATCGATCCGGTCGCCTTCAAGCGAGAGCAGGCGCTCCGCTTCGGCGCGACCCTCGCGTTCGCCGGCCCCGACGAAGCCCGCGACACGTTGGTCGCGCTGACCCGCGGGCAGCTGGCCGACAAGATCATCCTGACCGTGGGGGTCCTCGCCGAGGCCGACGTGTCGAACGCAGTGTCGATGTGCGGGAAGGCCGGCACCGTCGTCATCACCTCGGTGAGCCCTCCTGACGAAAAGACCGTCAGCCTGACCGGCAGCCCGCTCGTCGGCTACGTGCGGCGCATCCAAGGGGCGCTGTTCGGCAACGCGAACCCCCTCTACGATGTTCCGAAGATGCTCGGGCTCTACAAGTCCGGCGCCATGAAGCTCGAGGAGCTGATCACCCGCCGCTACCGGCTCGACGAGATCAACGAGGGCTACCGGGACATGCTGGACGGGAAGAACATCCGCGGCGTGATCGTCCACGAGCACTGAGCATGCCGGCGACCGTCGAAGTGGCCATCGAAGTGGCCATCGAAGTGGCGCCGGGCAAGAGGAGGAACCGATGAGCAGCATGATCATGGACCCGACGGGACAGTCGGCGCGCGTCGAGGGCGCGATGCGCCTGGCGGCGCGTCCGGCGGACTTGTCCGGCAAGACGGTGGGGCTCCTCGACAACGGCAAGCAGAATGCGGGCCGGTTCGTCGACGAGCTCGGCAAGGTGCTCGTCGAGCGCTACGGCATCGGCGCCGTCGTCGTGCGCAAGAAGCCCGTCGCGACGGTCGACGCGCCCGCAGAGCTGCTCGAGGAGCTGCACGGTGCCGCGGACCTCGTCGTGATCGGCGTCGGCGACTGCGGGTCGTGCAGTGCGGCCGCGGTGGCCGACGGCATCGCCCTCGAGCGCCTCGGCACCCCGACGGCGGTCGTGTGCACCGAGTCGTTCAAGGCGACCGCCGACGCGATGGCAGGTGTGCGCGGCGCGCCGGGGTACCGCTACGCGACCGTGGCGCACCCGATGGCCGGGCTCCCAGGTGATCAGGTCCGTGCGCGCGCCGAAAGCGTCGCCGACGAGGTCGTCTCGCTTCTGGTCGACGCCGCCGTTGCTCGCGGCGCCGCCTGATGGCGAGCGCCGCGAGCGCCGCGAGCGCCACGGGCACCGCGACCGGCGCGGCCGCGCAGGCGAGCGACCTGGACCCTGAGGCCGCGCAGGCGGCGATCGAGCACTGCTACGCGCAGGGATGGTCCGACGGCCTCCCCGTGGTCCCGGCGACGCGCGAACTGGTCGATCGCTTCCTCGCCGAGACCGATCGCTCGCCCGACGAGGTCATCGGCCGCATGGAGCACCTGGGCCGCACCTGCACGGTCGAGCTCGCCGCGGTGAACGCCGCGATGGCGGGCTGCCTGCCCGAGTACTTCCCGGTCGTGCTCGCGGCGTGGGAGGCGGTGATGCGGGATCGCGCGGCGAAAGGTGGCGGCTGGCAGAGCACGAGCGGGCCCGCGCCGATGATCGTCGTGAACGGCCCGGTGCGCCACGAGCTCGGCTTCAACAGCACGGGCGGCGCCTTCGGCCCCGGGTTCCGGCCCAACGCCACCGTCGCACGCGCCCTCGGCCTCATCGTGCGAAATGCGTTCGGCATCCGCCCGCACGAGTTCGACCAGGCGACCCAAGGGCTCCCCGGGCGCTTCTCGATCTGTTTCGGCGAGAACGAGGAGGAGAGCCCGTGGGAGCCGCTGTCGGTGGAGATGGGTCTCCCCGAAGGGCAGAGTGCCGTGTCGGCCACCCTCCTTCGCACCTGCGAGTTCGTCGACAACCGCCACACCCAGGATCCCGAGCAGGTGCTCTACGACTTCGCCGACACCATCGTACGTACGGGGTCGCTGATCTTCCGTGACCAGTCCTGCTTCGTGGTCTTCAGCCCCGAGCACGCGCAGCTGCTCGCGAACGCCGGGTTCACCAAGACCGACGTGAAGGACTGGTTCATCGAGCACTGCGTACGCGCTGAGGCCGACCTGCGTCGCGTCGGCAAAGATGCGGTCGGCGAGGGCGGGCTCGGTGGTCGGGGGCCGAGCGCGGCGCCACGCGTGAGTCCGGACACCCTCACCCCGATCGTGCCGACGCGCGAGCAGATCCCCATCGCCGTCACCGGTGCCCGGAACGCGGCGATGTCGCTCGTCTGCAGGGTGTTCGGGACGTGGTCGAACACGTCGTTACCGATCGAGCGACGTCGGTGACACGAGGAACGAGACAAGGAGGCCAGCGGTGATCGACATGGAGGGGCTCGCGTCCATCCGGACCTCGCTCGAGGCGGACGGCTACGCGATCGACGTGACCGACGGCGAGCGCGTGGCGGTGATCATCTCGGCCACGCCCGAGGCGTGCGCCGAGTGCCTGGTGCCCGAGGCCGTGATGGTGCCGATCCTCGAGCACGCCCTGAAGGTGCCCGGCGACCGCATCGACCTCACCTACCCGACGGACGCAGGCGGCCACGAGGGCAGCGGCGAGTGACCGGTCAGGCACGTGTGACCGATCAGGCAGGAGCCGCGCCCGGTGCGCCAGGGCCGGTGCAGCGGGTCGCCCTCGTCACCGGCTGCGGGAAGCGTGACGGCATCGGCCGGGCCGTCGCGCGACGGCTCGCCGCATCCGGCGTCGCGGTGGTCGTCGCCGACCGCAAGTCGACCGGCGTGCTGAACCGCCGCCAGGAGGTCGTCGGCGTGACCGACGACGGCTGGCGCGGGCTCGACAGCCTCGTCGAGGAGATCGTGGCGGAGGGAGGCATCGCGAGCTCGGTGACCGGTGACATCGGCGAGGTGGCCGACGCGCAGGCCATGGTCGCGGAAGCCGTGACCGCCCACGGACGTCTCGACATCCTGGTCAACAACGCTGCGGCCCCCCAGGGCCTCGACCGCCGGGAGATCGCGCAGGTTCCCGTCGAGGTGTTCGACGAGGTGATCCGGATCAACCTGCGCGGTACCTTCCTCGTGTCGCGTGCGGCCGTGCCGGTCATGCGCGAGCAGCGCTGGGGCCGCATCATCTCCGTGTCCTCCATGGCCGGCGTCGTCGCGGCCGCGTACTCGAGCGCGTACTCGGCCTCCAAGGCCGGCATCCTCGGTCTCACCCGCGCGCTCGCGATGGACGTGGCGCGCTGGGGCATCACCGTGAACGCCGTCGCGCCGGGTGCGGTCGGCACGAGCCGCGCCTTTCTGAGCGAGGACCCCGACCTCGACGTCGACGCGGAGATCAAGCGGCGCGGGCAGGGCATCGCGGTCGGACGCGTGGGCACCCCCGAAGACATCGCGGGTGCGGTCGCCTACCTCGCGAGCGACGACGCGGCGTACATGACCGGCCAGTACCTCGTGCTCGACGGGGGCGGCCACGCCGCCTTCCTCCCCGATCCCGCCTCGGTGCCCTCGGGCTCCGCGGGACGCTGAGACGAGATGACAGACGAGATGACGACGTACCGCATGCGATCGCACCGCAGAGCGAGACGACACGAGGGAGGCGCGTGATGTCGACGGATGCCCGACGCACCGGCGATGCCCAGAGAATGGACAAGATCGTCAGCTCGCCAGCGGAGGCCGTCGCGGACGTCGTCGACGGCTCGAGCGTGGCGATCGCCGGCTTCGGGCTCGCGCACCGTTTCCCTTCGAGCCTGATCATGGCGCTCGCCGAGCTCGGCTCCAAGCGCCTCACCGTCTACTGCAACGGCCTCGGCCAGCCGGGCCACCCGACGGCCCACCTGCTCGCCGAGAACCACCAGCTGGGCAAGCTCGTCGCCTCGTTCTCCGCCCGCCCCGGCGTGCGCGAGTCGGAGGCCGAGTCCCAGATCGCCGCAGGCGAGCTCGACTTCGAGGTCGTCCCCCAGGGCACCCTCGTCGAGCGGATGCGTGCCGGGGGGGCCGGCCTGGCGGCGGTCTACACGCCGACGGCGGTCGGCACCCCGCTCGCCGAGGGCAAGGAAGTCCGCGTCTTCGGCGGCAAGCCCTACGTCTTGGAGATGGCGATCACCACCGACTTCGCGTTCGTCCGCGGCTACCGCGGCGACCGCCTCGGCAACATCGAGCTGCGCGGCGGCTCTCGAAACTTCAACGTGAGCTTCGCCAAGGCCGCCCGCATCGCCATCGCCGAGGTGGAGGAGATCGTCGAGCCCGGCGAGATCTCGCCGGACCTCGTCGACATCCCTGGGGCGTTCGTGAGCCGTGTGGTGAAGAGCACCTACGTCATGGACACGAAGACGCTGCCCATGCGGCCGAACCGTGCGGCCACCAGCTCGCGCACCTACGGTGGCAAGCCCGCGCTCGCCCGCCAGGACATCGCCCGGCGCGCGGCGCTGCTGCTCGAGGACCGCAGCTACGTGAACCTCGGCGCGGGCATCCCGAACCTCATCACCAACTACCTCGGCGACCGCGGCGTCGTCCTGCACGCCGAGAACGGCATCCTCGACTACGGGTCGTTCGCCGACGTCGACGACTTCGACCCCGACGTCCACGACGCTGGCGGCTGGTTCGTGACCACGAAGCCCGGGACCGCGTTCTTCGAGAGCGTCACCTCCTTCGAGATCGCGCGCTCGGGCCGGCTCGCAGCGGTCGTGCTCGGCGCCTACCAGGTCGCGGGCAACGGCGACTTCGCCAACTGGGCCACGCCCGAGATGGCCGGCGGCGGGATCGGCGGCGCGATGGACCTCGCCGTCGGCGCACGCCGCGTCATCATCACGATGGAGCACTGCGACAGCGCGGGACGGCCCAAGCTGGTCGAGCGTTGCACCTACCCGATCACGGCCGTCGGCGTCGTCGACACGGTCGTGACCGACCTTGCGCTGTTTCGCAGGGTGCAGGGCGCGTTCCGGCTCGAAGAGATCGCACGGGGCTTCAGTGTGGACGAGGTCCGTGCGCTCACCGACATGGCGTTCGAGGTCTCGCCTCGACTCGCCGTCATGCAGGACGCCTTCGAGGCGTAGGGCGCTACGGAGCGAAGGAACCGCCGCCGGGTACTCGGGCGGCACCGGCACCTCGCGAGCATGCGAGCCAAGGGGAAGGAGCGGGAGATGGCTGTGACAGTGACGGAGGACGAGCGCGCGCGGCACCTCGACGTGGGGACGGTCGTGCCAGAGGGCACCCACCTCATCGGCGGGCAGTGGGTCGGCGCCAAGGGCGGCGAGGTCATCGAGGTGCTGAACCCCGCCACCAAAGAGCGCCTCTCGAGCGTGGCGCGTGGGACGGCGGCCGACGTCGACGCCGCCGTCGAGGCCGCCGCCGCGGCGTTCCCTGCGTGGCGTGACACGAGCCCGACGGTGCGCGGCCAGCTCCTCGTCGCCTGGGCGGAGCGCTGCCGGGCACACGAACGCGAGCTCGACCTGCTCGAGCGCCTCGAGGTGGGACGGCCGTCGTGGGGACCCTCGGGCATCCCCGGCATCCTCACCTACGTCGCCGGCCTGGCCGACAAGATCACCGGCCACACGCTCCCGACCTCGATGCCGAACATGCTCGGCATGACGCTGCGCGAGCCCTACGGGGTGGTGGGCAGCATCATCCCGTGGAACACGCCCGGGCCGCTCACCGTCGCAGACGTCGCCCCCGCGATCGCGGCCGGCAACACCATCGTCGTGAAGCCCGCCGAGGACGCGCCGCTCACCGCGCTGTTCCTCGGCAAGCTCGCGCTCGAGGCGGGCATCCCGCCGGGGGTGGTGAACATCGTGACCGGCTACGGCCACGAGGCGGGCGCCGCCCTGCCGGCACACCCCGGCGTGCGCCGCATGAGCTTCACCGGCTCCCCCGAGACCGGCACGAAGGTCATGGAGGCGTGCGCGAAGAACCTCATCCCCCTCCACGTCGAGCTGGGCGGCAAGTCGCCCCAGGTGGTGCTGCGCGACGCGCCGCTCGAGCGGGCGATCCCCACCATCGTGCGTGCCATCACGTTCAACACCGGCCAGGTCTGCGCGGCAGGCTCGCGCCTCGTCGTGGACGGCTCGATCCACGACCAGGTGGTCGAAGCCCTCGCCGGCGCCTTCGAGAAGGTCACGGTCGGGCCGTGGTACGAGAAGGTCGACATGGGGCCCCTCATCAGCGAGAAACAGGAGGCGCGGGTCCTCGGCTACCTCGACATCGGCCAAGCCGAGGGCGCCACGGTGGTCACCGGCGGCCACAAGCTTGCCGGGGACAAGTACGACTCGGGCTTCTTCGTCGAGCCGACGATCTTCGACGGGGTCACCCCGCAGATGCGCATCGCCCAGGAGGAGATCTTCGGTCCGGTGCTCACCGTGCTCAGCTACGACGACGAGGAGGAGGCCCTCGCGATCGCCAACGGCACGCGCTATGGCCTCGTCTCGTCCATCTGGACGCGCGACGTCGGCCGGGCCGTGCGCCTGGCTCGAGGCATGCAGGCCGGGCAGGTCGGTGTCAACACGACCTGGTCGGGCGGGGTGATCGGTGCGCCGCACGGCGGCTACAAGCACAGCGGGTTCGGCCGCACGATGAGCGCGGAGTCGATCCTCGACTACACCCAGCTCAAGAGCGTGGTGATCAATGGGAACGTCTGAGCGCGCCGGGCGCGCGGAGGAGTTGGCGAGATGAGCGAGATGGTGCGGGCGATGGTCCAGTCGGGACCTCGCCAGATGGAGCTTCGCGAGTTCCCCCGGCCGGTCATCGGCGACGACGACGCCCTCGTGCGCGTCGAGGCGTGCGGGATCTGCGGGAGCGACGTCGAGCAGTACAAGGGGCACCTGTGGCGCGACGGCGCGAAGCCATCGATCCCCGGGCACGAGCCGCTCGGGGTCATCGACGAGATCGGCGAGCGCGCGTCGGCCCGCTGGGGCGTGGCGCCCGGTGACCGGGTGGCGATCGAGATCATCATCCCCTGCCACACCTGCGACCTGTGCCTCACGGGGCGCTACCAGGCGTGCCGGAACCGCCGCGGCGGCCACGGGGTGACCCCGATCGAGCGCGAGCCCTCGCTGTGGGGCGGGCTCGCCGACTACATCTACTTGCACCCCGACTCGATCGTGCACAAGATGCGCCGCGACATCCCCGCCGAGATCGCGGTGATGTTCAACCCGCTCGGGGCCGGCTTCCGCTGGGCCCTCGACTATGGCAGGGCAGGGATCGGCGACACCGTGCTCGTGCTCGGTGCCGGCCAGCGCGGCCTGGCCGCGGTGATGGCCGCCAAGATGGCGGGCGCGAGCACGGTCATCGTCACCGGGCTCACCAAGGACGCCAAGAAGCTGGCCCTCGCCAAGGAATTCGGTGCCGACCACACGATCGACGTCGAGCGGGAGGACACCGTCGAAAAGGTCATGGACCTGACGGGGGGCGTGGGCGCCGACGTCGTGCTCGAGCTCACCCCGATCGCGAGCGCCCCGGTGCGCGACGCGATCGAGGCGGTGCGCCACGGCGGTCGGATCGTGCTCGCCGGGCTGAAGGGCGGCAAGCCCATCGAGATCAACACCGACCGCCTGATCAACAAGTCGGTCACGCTCACCGGCGCCTACGGCGTCGACGCGACCGCCTACGTCCAGGCGATCGAGGCGATCGAGTCCGGGCGGTTCCCCTTGGAGAAGATGCACACCCATACCTTCGAGCTCGCCGACACGGTGGAGGCCATCGAGACCCTCGCTGGCGATGTCGAAGGCGAAGAGGCCGTGCACGTGGCGATCTGCCCGGCGCCATGAGCCCGATCGTCGACCTGCACGCGCACGTCATCCCCGACCATCTCTCGCCCGTCGGCAAGGGCGAGGGGAAGCCGGGGCCGAGCATCGGCCCGGGAGAGGACGCGGCGACGCGCCTGCTCGAGAACGGCCCGATGCGCTTTCCGGCGAAGGCCGTCTTCTTCTCCTCCGAGGCGCGCCTCGAGGCGCTCGACGACCACGGCGTGGACGCCGAGGTCGTCACGCCGATGCCGCCGCTCCTCGACTACAGCCTGCCGGGGGACGAGGGGCTCGAGCTCTCGCGCCGCGTGAACGAGTTCGTGGTCCGCCTCTGCGAGGCCGACCCGACCCGCCTCCTCGGCATGGGCATGGTGCCGCTCCAAGACGTCGACCTCGCCACCAAGGAGCTGGCCGAGCTGAAGGCGATGGGTCTCAAGGGCGTCGAGATCGCGTCGAACGCCGGTGGCCGCTCCATCGGCGACGAGCACTTCTTCGGCTTCTTCGAGGAGGCCCAGCGCCTCGATCTGCCGATCTTCGTACATGCCCTCGCGCCCACCTTCCAAGAGCGCCTCCCGCGCGCGGCCGGTCCGACCTTCTCGGTCATGAGCGAGATCGCGATCAGTGCCGGGTCGGTGGTGAGCGGCGAGCTGCCCTCGCGCTGTCCCGATCTTCGCCTGTGCTTCAGCCACGGGGCGGGGGGCTTTCCCCTCACGCTGCCACGGGCGCACTGGTTCTGGGGCGGGACGTGGAACGAGGCGCCGCCCGAGCGCGAGACGGACGGCCCGTCGCCCATCGAGGTCGCGAGGAAGTACTACTACGACTCGCTCGTCTTCGACCGGCGCGCCCTGCGCTTCCTGGTCGACATGCTCGGCCACGACCGGCTCCTCGTGGGCTCCGACTTCCCGGCGATGCCGAGGGAGCAGCCCATCGCCAAGACGCTGCGGTCGATGGACCTGCCAGACGAGGTCGTCGAGGACATCTGCTGGCACAACGCGTTCGGGTTCCTCGGGATCGCGCCACCGCGCTAGCGGCCGCAGGCGGACACGATTGCGAACCGGCTGGAGGCCGGAGAAAGGGGGAGGGATGAAGGTACGGGTCCTGCTCGAGCCGCGCTACGGCGCGACCTACGACCAGCTGGCCGCCATGGCCAAGGCCGCGGAGGCGGCGGGGTTCGACGCGTTCTTCCGCTCGGACCACTACCTGGGCATCGACGCCGACGACACGAGCCTGGTCCCGACCGACTCGTGGACCACCATCGGGGGCCTCGCGCGCGAGACCGGCCGGGTGCGCCTCGGGACCCTCATGACGGCGGCCACCTTCCGTCACCCCGGACAGCTCGCCATCGTGGTGGCGACGGCGGACGCGATGAGCGGTGGTCGCGTAGAGCTCGGCATCGGGACCGGGTGGTACGAGCGCGAGCACCAGTACTTCGGCATCCCCTTCCCCCCGGTGGGCGAGCGCTTCGACCGCCTGGAGGAGGCGCTGGCCATCATCACCGGCATCTGGGACACCGCGCCGGGGGAGCGGTTCAGCTTCGAGGGGCGCCACTGGCGCGTCGAGGGCTGCGCCAACTTCCCGCGCCTGGTCCAGCGCCCCCACCCTCGCATCATCGTCGGGGGGGTCGGGCCCAAGCGCACGCCCAGGATCGCGGCGCGCTACGCCGACGAGTTCAACGCCGCGTTGTCGGGCTCGGACTCCGGCGTGGTCGACAACTTCCGCCGGGTCTGCGAAGAGGTCGGGCGC
>JAJZMN010000104.1:15344-15702 GCA_021850345.1 Actinomycetes bacterium
GACGCACGCCGCGACCGCCTGGGCGACGCCGGACGGCGGCTGCTCGCCGCGGGTGTCGTCGGCACGCCGAAGGACGTCGTCGCCCGTGCCGAGGCGTCACGAGAGCTGGGTGCCGACGTCGTCTACTTCCATGTCTACGACGGCGAGGACCTCGACCAGATCCGGCTGCTCGGCGAAGAGGTGGTGCCGGCGCTCGCCTGAGGCGCCGTGCAGCGGTGTGTCGATCCCTGCCGTCGTGGCAGGGAAGGAAGAAAGGAGTTCGCATGGAGCAGTTCCTGGCGGGCAGGGTGGCCCTCGTCACCGGAGCCGGGCCGAACATCGGCAGCGGCATCGCGCTCGCGCTCGCTTCCTACGGGGC
>JAJZMN010000104.1:15712-47096 GCA_021850345.1 Actinomycetes bacterium
ATCTCGACGTCGCCGAGGAGTGCGTGGCGCGTCTCGAGCGGAACGGCTACCAGGGCATGGCCCTGCAGGGCGACGTGACCGTCGAGGACGAGGTCGCGTCCAACGTCCGCGCAGTCCTCGACGCCCACGGCAAGATCGACATCCTGGTCAACAACGCCGCGATGCTCGGCGGCAGGGGCGTGTTGGACGAGACCGCCGAGAACTTCTCTCGGGCGATCCTCGTGAGCGGCCTCGGCACGTTCCTCTACACCAAGCACGTCGCCCGCTCGATGTGCGAGCGCGAGGTGCGTGGCTCGATCGTCTGCGTCTCGTCGTCGCACGGCTGGAGCGCGTCACCCGGTGTGGCCGCGTACGCGTTCCACAAGGGTGGGATCAACAACTTCGTACGCGCGGCCGCGATGGACCTCGCCCCGTACGGCATCCGGGTGAACAGCTACACGCCGACCGCTCCCACTCCCGACAACCCCGACCTCCTCGCCAAGGGGACGACGCCGCTTCTCTCGGGGCGCGGTGGCCGGCTGGGTGGCGGCGGCGGGGACGAGCCGTGGCGCCGTCCCACCCACTACTCGGGCGAACGCCCGCCGCTCGTGCCGATGGGCACCACGGGCACGCCGACCGACATCGGCCACTGTGTCGCCTGGATGTGCTCGGACTACGCCCGGCTCATCACGGGCTGTGACTTCGTCGTCGACGGCGGCGCGCGGGCGAAGAACTTCTCCTACATGCCTGCGCCCGCGAGCGAGCTCGCGGGCCCCCTTCCCGTCGTACCGCTCGAGTAGCGCACGCCGGGGGCTGCTGCATTGCGCCGTCGGGGCGTTCAGCCCCGACGGCGCAGGTGCGCGAGGAGCGCCGCACCCTCGCCGTCAGCGAAGTACCGGCAGTGCCCGACCAGGTAGCCGTTCGCCGCGAGCGCCGTGTCGGCCTCGTCGCGCACCACTGTCGCGAAGTACGTGACCTCGCTCAGCGCGTACTCGACGTGGCATGCCGGCAGCACGTCGCCGAGCGCGCGCCACTCGGCCGCGGACAGCGGGCGCACGGCGGCGTATCCCTCCAAGAGGGCGTCGATGGCACCGAGGTCGACCGTGGGTGCGCCATCGACGGCGAGCCAGTCGACGCCGGTGCGCTCGATGGCGAGCGCGAGGTCGAAGACGTGCGCCGTGCGGTTGGCGAGGCCGAGGTCTAGCACGCCCACCACGGCCGCGCTCGGCCCGTGCCCCGTCCACGTCAGGTTGGACGGGTGCCAGTCGCCGTGCCCCCAGTGCCGGGGGAGGGCCCGAAGTGCGCGGCTCGCGCGCTCGAGCGCCGGCAGGCAGTCGGCGGCGAGCCCGTCGGTCGCGCCATGCCGCGCCAGCGCCGCGGCGAGGCCGGGGCGGGAGCCGAAAAGGCGCGCGAGCGCCTCGCCCGGGTCGCGCGCTGCGGCCAGGGCCATCGACGTCACGAGCGGGCCGAAGGGGCGGGCGCGAGCGCGGAAGTCCGCGGCCGCGGCATGGACGCTCGCCAGGGCCCTTCCCGCCGCACGCGCGTGCGCCGCCGTGGCGTACGGGCGCCACGAGGGGACGTCGGCGTAGAGGTCGACGCCATCGGCGAGCCGGTGCACTTCGTAGCGCCAGTCGCCCAGCTGGCGCACGGTCGCGCCGTCGTCGGCCACCACGACCTCGGGGACGCGCACGGCCCGACGACGCAGGTGGGCAGCGAGCGCGTGCTCCGTGCGCAGGCTCGCGATCGACCGGACGGCGCGATGGTGGCGCTTGACGAACACCGTCGCCGCGCCCACGTCGACCAGGCCGGCCGCGGACATCGGCCGCGGGCTGTGCCAGCGCACCGTGGCGGCGCCGACCGCTGGCCCGAGGCGCGTCGCGTAGGCCGCGAGGACGTCGCGCACCTCGGCGTCTTGGAGGGGTGGCCAGGTCGCGGGCACGAGCGTGGCGCCCATGCCGTGAACGAGGCCATGCGCCCTCGGGCCGCTCGCCGATCCCGGGCCGCTCGCCGATCCCGGGGCGCTCGCCGATCCCGGGACAGTCGTTCGTGCCCGGGGACCGGCCGTCACCACAGGAGCGGGTGCCAGGTGCCGAGCACCACGGCGAGCGCGTTGGCGCCGCCGACCACGAGCATCGACGCGGCGACGAGCGCCCAGTCGGCCCCCCGGACGACCTGGCGACGCGCCACCGTCCGAGGACCGCCCGCGTCGAAGCCCCGGCTCTCCATGGCCGCAGCCAGCCGCGTGGCGCGCCGGATGGCCGCCACCAAGAGCCCGAAGACGGCCGAGGCGAAGAGTGCCAGGGCACCCAAGGGCGAGCGGCCGGCGTCGATCCCGCGCGCCCTGCGCGCGCGGCGGATCGTCTGCCACTCCACCGAGAGGAGGGGCAGGAGGCGCAGGGCCGCGAGCGAGCCGTAGGCGAAGCGCGCCGGCACGCGCAGCTGCTGGTGGAGCGAGTCGGCGAGGTCGACGGGGTCGGTGGCCGCGAAGGCGACGACGCCGGGCAGCGCGATCGCGACGAGCCGCAGGGATATGGCGCCGATCGTCGCGCTGCTGGCGTCGGAGGCGACCACGTTGGCGATCGCCACGCCGGCGGCGGCGACTGGCAGGGGCCACGCCCTGCGCACGAGGAACCGCCAGCCGACGCCGGCGAACGGCAGGCAGGTGAGCTCGGCAGCGAGCACGACCGACGCCGTGACGAGGTCCACGGTGACGAGGAGCCCCACCGCCACCACGGCGGTGGCGGCAAGCTTGGCCACGGGGTTGATGCGCCCGAGCGGCGTCGCGACGAGGGGCGCGTCGAGGGTCAGCGTCACCGCGCGTCTCCCACCGGCTCTTCCCTCACCACTTGGTCGGACACGAGGCGTCCGGCGTCTTGGTCGGACACGAGGCGTCCGGCGTCCACGCGCACCACGCGGTCGGCGAGGGCGTGTACGAGCTCCTCGTCGTGAGTGACGGTCACGATCGCCCGCCCGTCGTCTCGTGCCTCGGCGAGCAGGTCGACCAGCTCGTCCCAGGTACGCGCGTCCTGGCCGAAGGTCGGTTCGTCGAGCACCAGCAGCTGCGGGCGGGTGACGAGCGCGGTCGCCACCGAGAGCCGCCGCTTCTCTCCTCCCGACAAGGTGAACGGGTTGGCGGCCGCCAGGTGCGAGAGGCGCAACCGTTCGAGCAGCTCGTCGACTCGACGTTGCGTCTCCTCTGGCGCCATCTTCGTGCGCGCCGCGCCCACGGCGAGCTCCGCGCCGACCGATGCGGCCACGAACTGGTGCTCGGGCTCTTGGAAGACCGTCCCGACGTGGCGCACGAGGTCGCGCGGCGCCCACCGGGCGTAGGGGACGTCGGGCCCACCGGCGAGGAACCGCACCGCACCCGACGTCGGGGCGAGGAGGGACGCGAGGCACAGCGCCAGCGTGGTCTTGCCCGACCCGTTCGCCCCGACGACGGCGGTGACCTGTGCCGCGTCGACCTCGAGGTCCACGTCGCACAGCGCGTCGGCGGCAGCGGCGGGGTAGCGCACGCCGAGCGCCGCGGCCGCGACGACCGGCGGCCCGGGCGCGCTCGACGGCACGCGCCGGAGCGCCGTGCAGCCGGGGACCCACACGCCCGAGGCGCGCATCGATGCCCCGTGCCGGCAGAAGACCTCGGCGGGTGGTCCGTCGTGGCGCACGCCCCCCCCGGGCTCGAGCACGACCACTCGGTCCACCAGCTCGACGAGGTCGTCCACCCGGTGCTCGACCACGATCACGGTCGTCGAGCGGTCCGCCAAGAGCTGGCGGAGCGTGTGGCGCACGAGTGCCGCGCCAGGGGGGTCGAGGTTGCTCGTCGGCTCGTCGAGGAGCCAGAGACGAGGGGCGACCGCGAGCACGTCCGCCACGGCGAGCCGCTGCTGCTCGCCGCCGGAGAGGTGCTCGACCCGATGCGACAGCGGCTGGTGGAGCTCGACGGCGCTGAGGGCCGCGCGGACGTCGGCCCAGATGCGGCCCGGCGGGACCGCGCGGTTCTCGAGCCCGAACGCCACCTCGTCGCCGATCCGCGACATCACGAGCGAGCTGGCGGGATCCTGGAAGACGATGCCGGTGCGGGGGTCGGGACCGCTCACCAGGTGGCCGTGCACGTGCAGCGAGCCCTCCGGGTCGCCTGCCTCCGGCGCTCGCAAGAGCCCGGCCAGCCCCTGGAACAGCGTGCTCTTGCCGGCGCCCGAAGGGCCGAGCAGGAGGACGCGCTCGCCTTCGTCGATGGTGAGGTCGAGCCCCCGCAGTGCCCAGCCCCGGCGCCCGGCATGACGCCAGCCCCAGCCGCGGGCTTGGACGACAGCGCTCACGCCACGGGCGCTCGGCGCCCCGAGGCGAACGGCTGGAGCACCCCGGTGCGCGCCAGTGCCCGCACCAACCACCACGATCCGACGCCCGCCATGATCGCCGAGCTGGCGATCACCACCCCGATGTAGGTGATCTTCCAGTCCGCCCGCCAGGCGCCGTAGTAGTAGATGAGGTCGAGGCACGAGGCGGCCAGCCCCGCGATCGCGCCCGCGACGACCGCGACGGGCAGTCGCCACGCGCGATAGGTGAGGACGAGGAACACGAGCTCGGGTCCGAGGCCCTGGAAGAACCCGTAGACGACGACCGACAGCCCCCACGAGCTGCCCAGCAGGGCCTCGACGATCGAGGCGACGAGCTCGGTGTAGAGGGCAGCGCCGGGCTTTCGGATGATGAGCGCGCCGAGCACGCCGGGTGCGAGCCAGACCCCGTAGAGGACGGCGTGCGCCGGGGGGAAGGCGGCGAAGGCGGCGCTGGTGGCGGCCCACAGCTGGTCCCAGGCCCAGAAGACGACCCCGCCGGCCACCGCGATGACCGACGCCACGACCACGTCGACGGTTCGCCATCGGCCGAGCCGGCTCGCACGGAGAGGCTGGACGTCGGTCTCGGTCATCGCTGACTCCCTTCGCTGGCATGATCCAGATCAGGTTCGAGGGTCTGCGGCGAACCGCACTCTCAGCGCCATGGCGCTCCCCTGTCGGTGCGAATGCTACCACTCCCCCCGACGGCCGCTCCACGGCACGCGCTACGGTCACAGCGTGAGCACCAGGACCACGCCCCCGTTCCGCGCCGATCACGTGGGGAGCTTGCTGCGCCCGCCCGAGCTCCTCTCGGCCCGCCAGCAGTTCGCCGAGGGGGCGATCGACGCTGCGGCGCTCGCCGAAGTCGAGGATGCCGCCATCCGCCAAGCGGTCGCGCTCCAAGAGGGGATCGGGCTGAAAGTCGCCACCGACGGCGAGTTCCGCCGCACCTCGTGGCACATGGACTTCATCTACCAGCTCGGCGGCATCGAGCGCGGCGAGGAGCAGCTGGCAGTGGCGTTCAAGAACACCGAGGGCGCCACGTCCTTCACGTCCGCCGCGTTGCACGTGCGCGGCAAGGTGACCCTCGAGCACACCATCTTCGCCGACGCCTTCAACTTCTTGAAGGCGCAGACGACGACCGCGGTGCCCAAGCTCACGATCCCCTCGCCGTCCATGGTGCACTACCGTGGCGGCCAGGCTGCGATCGACCCGAACGTCTACCCCGACGTCGAGGAGTTCTGGAGCGACTTGAGCGAGGCCTACGCGCAGGAGATCCGCCGCCTGGCCGACCTCGGCTGCACCTACCTCCAGCTGGACGACACCTCGCTCGCCTACGTGAACGACCCCAAGCAGCGCGAGATGCTCGCCGAGCGCGGCGACGACCCCGCTCGCCAGCACCTGCGCTACATCGCCCAGATGAACGCGGCGCTGAAAGCCAAACCGGAGGGCATGGCGGTGACGACCCACCTGTGCCGCGGCAACTTCCAGTCGTACTGGGCGGCGGAGGGCGGCTACGAGTTCGTCGCCGAGGCGCTGTTCAACGAGCTGGCGGTGGACGGCTTCTTCTTGGAGTACGACGACCCGCGCTCGGGCGACTTCTCGCCGCTTCGTCACGTGCCGAAGGACAAGATCGTCGTCCTCGGTCTGGTCACCACCAAGCGCGGGGAGCTCGAGTCCAAAGACGACCTGAAGCGCCGGATCGACGAGGCGAGCAGGTACGTGCCGCTCGAGCAGCTCTGTCTGTCGCCGCAGTGCGGGTTCTCCTCGACGGTCGAGGGGAACCGCCTCACCTTCGACGACGAGGTGGCGAAGCTCCGGCTCGTCGTCGAGACCGCCGCCGAGGTGTGGGGTTGAGCGCGTGCTGCCCATGTCGCCGAAGCAGGGAGGACACATGATCGATCTGTCCGGCAAGGTTGCCGTCGTCACCGGCTCGGGCCGCGGGCTCGGGCTCGCCTACGCCAAGGCGTTGGCCGCCGCGGGCGCAGCGGTTGTCATGAACGACGTGGACGCCGACGTCGCCGAGCAAGCGGTAGCGGACGTCGTCAAGGCTGGCGGGACGGCCGTCGCCGAGGTCGTCCCCGTCGGCTCCGCCGGGGCCGCCGACCGCCTCGTCGACAGGGCCGTCGAGGAGTTCGGGCGCCTCGACGTCATGTGCACGAACGCCGGCATCTTGCGCGACAAGACGCTCAAGAACATGACCGACGAGGACTTCGACCTCGTCATCGAGACGCACATGCGTGGCACGTTCACCTGTGGTCGCGCGGCAGCCGCGCGGCTTCGCGAGCAAGGTGGCGGCGGGCGCATCATCGTGGTCGGCTCGCCCGCCGGCCAGCAGGGGAACTTCGGGCAGACCAACTACGCTGGCGCCAAGGCGGCGATCGCCGCGATCTGCTGGACGTGGGCGATGGAGCTCGCGCGCGACGGGATCACGGTGAACGCGCTCATCCCTGTCGCGCTCACCAGGATGGTGGCGACCATTCCTGCGTTGCGCGACGTGGCCGAGGCCGTCGAACGTGGCGAGCCGATCCCCCCGGCGATGCGCCGCTCCGGTCTGGGCATGCCCGAGGACGTCGCGCCGCTGGTCGTCTTCCTCGCCTCCGACGAGGCGGCGACCATCACCGGCCAGTGCATCGGCATCGGTGGCGACAAGCTGTCGATGTGGTCGAGGCCCGCCGAGGTCGTCCAAGTCATCCGCGAGGGTGGCTGGAGCGCCGAAGCGATCGCCGAGGTCTTCGACCCGGTCCTGCGGCCGAGCATGCAGGGCCCGCGCGGAGGCCCTCGTCTCTGAGGCCGCGACGCTCTAGCATCACCCCATGAACCGATTCGAGCAGGCAGTCAACGACTGCATGCAGCCCACCGCCGCGTTGTTGGCGGAGACCGCCAAGCCCCTACACCGTGCGATCCTTTTGAACTTCTGGCGCCACGTGCACCTCGAGGGTGCCGGCCAGTTCGACAAGATCGTCGCTCCGGACATGATGGTCGAGCACCCCGTCTACCGGGTCACCTGGGGCGCGAACCCAGCGGTGATCGAGGGCATCGACGGCGTCCTCGCCTTCTACCGCAGCGTCGCCGACGCGGTGCTCTGGCACTCCGACGACCTGATCTCGGTCGGCGACGGCGGTGTCGCGGACGAGCTCACCTTCCACCAGCTGGCTCGAGGTGCGGACCTGCGGGCGCTCGGCTACGACGTCGAGCACGACGACCGCACCTACCACGTCTCCAGCCGCCAGGCCTTCATCTGGCCCTACGACGAACGTGGCCGGCTGAAGGGCGAGAACCTCTACGAGGACAAGACCAGCTTGACGATCGAAGAGGTCGACCCCGCTGAGGCGATCACTCCGGCGCGCGTGCGCCAGATCCACGAGGAGAACCTCGCGAAGCTCGAGGCCGATCGCGGCAAGGGGTTCTGGCTCATCGAGAACTGCTGAGGGACTCCACCCATCCGACGAGCGCGGCGGTCACCTCGTCGGGCCGTTCCAAGGTCGACAGGTGCCCCGAGCCCGGTACCACCACCAGACGTGCCCCGTGGATCCCCGCCGCCAGCTCCTCGGCGAGGGGCGGCGGGGTGAGCTCGTCGCCGTCGCCGACCACCACCAGCGTCGGGCAGCCGATCGCGCCGAGGTCCGGGCGTGAGTCGACGCGCGACATGATCGCCTGCTGCTCGCGCGCGAAGGCCTCGACGCCGGTCTCGGCAGCCATCAGCGCCACGAGGCCGGCGAGCGCCTCGTCGCCGTGGCGGTCGCGGTGCACGAGGATGTCGAACTGCTGTGCCACCACCTCGTCGAGGTGCCCGGCGCGTGCGAGCTCCACCTGGTCCTGGCGCCGTCGCCGCAGCTCCGGGGTGTCCGGTCGCGCCGAGGTGTCGAGGAGCGCGAGGCCGAGCACCCGTTCGGGCGCCTGGCGCATCACCTCGAGCGCGATGTAGCCGCCCATCGAGAGCCCGGCGAGGGCGAAGCGCGCCGGCGCGTGCGCCAGCACGCGCCGGGCGATCGCGGCCATGGTGTCGTCACGGGTGTGGTCCGCGACCATGACCGGGCCGTGCTGCCAGAGCGCCGGCAGCTGGGGGACGTAGAGCCGGGCCGTGACGAGCAGGCCCGGCACGAGGACGATGGGGACGGACGCCCCGTCGTCGCCCTGCCCGCTCATGCGCGCCGCGCGAGCGCCGTCGCCAGGGGCTCGAGCAGCGCCGCCCGGTACGGTCCGCGCATCGAGAAGATGGCGAGGTCGACCCCGACGGCGAAGAAGGTCTGTGCCGCGTCCGCGAGCGCTGAGGGGTCCGCGTCGGGCGGCCAGCTGAGGTGGACCGAGCGGCGGATGGTCGCAGGGTCCCGGCCGACCGCCGCGCAGTGCTCGACGAGCACTGCGTCGAGCGCCTGCCACTCCTCGGGGCTCTCGGGGAACGTCATGTCCCAGTGGTCGGCGAAGCGCGCCACGGTCCGCAGCGTGCGCGTGGGGCCCTTGCCGCCGATCACGATGGGGGGGCGTGGGTGCTGGAGCGCCTTGGGCTCGCATCGGGCGTCGGTGAGCTGGTAGTGGCGGCCGCTGAAGGTGGTGGTCTCTTGCGTGAGGAGGCGGTGGATGACCTCGACGCCCTCTTCGAAGCGGTTCGAGCGCTCCGCCGGAGACCCGAGCGGGATGCCGTAGGCGTCGGCCTCGGGGAAGAACCACCCCGCGCCGAGCCCGAGCTCGAGTCGCCCGCCTGAGATGTGGTCGAGGGTGACCGCCATGTTCGCCGTCACGGCAGGGTGGCGGAAGTGCATGCCGTTGACCATGGCGCCCAGCCGCAGGCGCGTCGTCGCCTGGGCGAGCGCGGCGAGCATCGTCCAGCTCTCGAGGTGCGTGCCGTCGGCTGGAGGGGTGAGCGGATAGAAGTGGTCCATCGTCCATGCCGACTCGAACAGGTCGATCTGGTCGGCTGCCCTCCAGACCTCCAAGAACTCCTGCCACGTGCCGTGCTGGGGCGGGGTCTTCACGGCGTAGGACGGCATTCGGCGGACCTCCGTCTCGTGTGCTCTTGCGGTGCGCGCAGCATGCTACAGGCGCCGTCGACGGCGTCCTGGGGCCTGCGGCGATCTGACGAACCGATCTGACGAGCCCGATCCGAGGAGCCAATCTGACGAGCCCGATCCGAGGAGCCGATCTGACAAGAGGTTCGGGGCAGGCGTTACCATGATCGCGTGAGCGAAGTGCTGCGGATCGCGCCATCCGCCGCGCGCTGGTGTCGGGTCCGGAGATGGGGTGAGCATGGCCATCGTGGTGCAGAACGTCACGCGTAGCGATCTCGGTGTCGTCGACGCGCTCGGCGAGCTCGGTGTCGCCACGGTGCACGAGGCGCAGGGGCGTAAGGGCCTCTTCGCCTCGCGGCTGCGACCGATCTACCGGCCGATCACCGTGGCGGGGAACGCGCTCACCGTCGAGGTGGCGCCCGGAGACAACTGGATGATCCACGTCGCGGTCGAGCAGGCGAAGCCCGGCGACGTCCTCGTGGTCACCCCGACCAGCCCGTGCGAGGACGGGTACTTCGGTGAGCTGCTGGCGACCAGCCTCGTGGCCCACGGCGTGCGCGGCCTCGTGATCGACGCCGGGGTCCGCGACGTGGCGGACCTCACCGCGATGCAGTTCCCCGTGTGGTCGAAGGCGGTCTTCGCCCAGGGCACGGTGAAGGAGACGGTGGCCAACGTCCAGGTGCCGATCGTCTGCGCGGGTGCCTACGTCCGGCCCGGCGACGTGGTGCTCGGCGACGACGACGGCGTGGTCGTGGTGCGGCGCGAGGAGGCCGAGGCGGTCCTCGAACGCGCCCGGGCACGCCAGGCGAGCGAGGCGGAGCGGCGCGAGCTGTTGGCCAAGGGAGCGCTCGGCCTCGACATCTACTCGATGCGCGAGAAGCTGGCCCAGCGCGGCCTCACCTACGTCGAATCGTGGGGGGAGCGATGAGCCAGACGCCGATCCGGTGCTCGGTGCTCCGCGGCGGCACCTCCAAGGCCCTCTACTTCCACGCCGGGGACCTGCCCTCCGAGCGGGCCACGCGCGACGCCGTCCTGCTCGCCGCCATGGGCTCGCCCGACCCCCGGGAGATCGACGGGATGGGCGGGGCGCACCCCCTCACCTCCAAGGTGGCGGTGGTCAAGGCCTCCGAGCGGCCGGACGCGGACGTCGACTATCTCTTCCTCCAGGTGTGGCCCGACCGCCCCGAGGTCTCCGACACCCAGAACTGCGGGAACATCCTGGCAGGCGTCGGGCCCTTCGCCCTCGAGGAGGGACTGCTCAGGGCTACCGACCCGGTCACGCCGGTGCGGATCTGGATGGAGAACACCCAGAGCGCGGCGGTGGCCCACGTGCCCACCCCTGGCGGCGAGGTCACCTACGAGGGGGACGCCCGCATCGACGGCGTGCCCGGCACGCACGCGCCCATCCCGATCGACTTCCTCGACGTCGCCGGCTCCTCGTGCGGGGCGCTCTTGCCGACCAAGAGCCCCGTCGACGAGATCGAGGGCGTCCGGGTGACCTGCATCGACAACGGCATGCCGGTCGTCTGCATGAAGGCCGCCGACCTGGGGCTCTCCGGCTACGAGCCACCGGCGGAGATCGAGGCGAACGATGCCGTGCGCGCCAAGGTCGAGGCCGTCCGCCTCGCCGCCGGGCCCCTCATGCACCTCGGCGACGTGACCGACAAGACGGTGCCCAAGATGAGCCTCTTGGCGCCCGCCGAGCACGGCGGCGTCGTGACGACGCGGACCTTCATCCCGCACCGCGTGCACGAGGCGATCGGGGTCTTCGGCGCGGTGTCGGTCGCCACTGCCTGCCTGGTTCCCGGATCGGTCGCGGCCGAGGTCGCCGGGCTCGAACGGACCACCGGGTCCATGGACCTCGACATCGAGCACCCGACCGGGTTCTTCACCGTCTCGATGGACGTCCGCCTCGAAGGCGACGACGTGGTCGTCGAGCGTGCCGCGCTGCTGCGCACGGCGCGCCTGTTGATGCGCGGCGAGGTACTCGTGCCGGCCTCGGTGTGGGGAGGCTCGTGAGGCACGAGCGCGCGGCAGCGCAGGTGGCGGCCACAGAGGCGAGAGGGAGGACCACGCGGTGATCATCGACTGCCACGGGCACTACACCACGGCGCCGGCGCAGCACGACATGTGGCGCCAGGCCCAGAAGGAGGCCTTCGAGGCGGGTGGCTCGCCCCCCGAGTACCCCGCGATCTCCGACGACGAGATCCGCGAGTCGCTCGAGGCCAACCAGCTCCGGCTCCTCGCCGAGCGGGGCACGGACGTCACGATCTTCTCACCCAGGGCCTCCGCGATGGCCCACCACGTGGGCGACGAGCAGGTGAGCCTGGCGTGGGCCCGGGTGTGCAACAACCTGATCAAGCGGGTGGTCGACCTGTACCCGCAGACCTACGTCGGGGTCTGCCAGCTGCCCCAGTCGCCCGGCGTCCCGATCGCCGGTTCGATCGCCGAGCTCGAGCGTTGCGTGAACGAGCTCGGCTTCGTCGGCTGCAACCTGAACCCCGACCCGAGCGGTGGCAACTGGACCTCGCCCCCGCTCACCGACAAGGCGTGGTACCCGTTCTACGACAAGATGGTCGAGCTGGACGTCCCGGCCATGATCCACGTCTCGGCGAGCTGCAACCCGAACTTCCACGCGACCGGCGCTCACTACCTGAACGCCGACACCACCGCCTTCATGCAGTTCATCCAAGGCGACCTGTTCGCGGACTTCCCGACGCTGCGCTTCGTCATCCCCCACGGCGGTGGTGCCGTGCCCTACCACTGGGGCCGCTACCGCGGCCTGGCCGACATGTTGAAGCGCCCGCCGCTCGCCGAGCACGTGATGGGCAACGTCTTCTTCGACACCTGCGTCTATCACCAGGCGGGGATCGACCTGCTCTTCGAGGTGATCGACCACCGAAACATCGTCTTCGGCTCCGAGATGGTGGGAGCGGTGCGGGGCATCGATCCGCAGACCGGGCACTACTTCGACGACACCCGTCGCTACGTCGACGCGTTGGACGTGCCCGACGAGCACAAAGAGGCCGTCTTCTCGGGCAATGCCCGGCGGGTCTACCCGAGGCTCGACGCGATCCTGAGGGCGCAGGGACGCTAGCGTGAGCGCCTTCGAGATGGACCCCGACTGGCTCTGCTTCGATCCGAACCCGTCGAAGCCCACCTACCAGCTGCCGCCCGGCTCGGTCGACGCCCACTGCCACATCTTCGGCCCCGGCGACGTCTTTCCCTACGCGCCCGAGCGCAAGTACACGCCGTGCGACGCGGGCAAGGACAAGCTGTTCGCGCTGCGTGACTTCCTCGGCTACGAGCGGAACGTGATCGTGCAGGCGACCTGCCACGGCGCCGACAACCGGGCAATGGTCGACGCCCTCGTCGCCGCAGACGGCCGGGCCAGGGGGGTCGCGACGGTGCGCCCGGACGTGAGCGACGCGGCCCTCGCTGAGCTGCACGAGGCCGGCGTGCGCGGCGTGCGCTTCAATTTCGTGCGCCGCCTGGTCGATCCCAAGCCCGACGCCTACTACCTGCCGATCGTCGAGCGGATCGCAGCGCTCGGCTGGCACGTGGTGATCTACTTCGAGGCACAGGACCTCGCGCAGCGTTGGGACTTCTTCACCTCGCTGCCGACGCCGGTCGTCGTGGACCACATGGGGCGCCCCGACGTGACCAAGCCAGTCGACGGCCCCGAGTTCGGGCTGTTCGTGCGCCTCATGGAGGAGCACCCGCAGTACTGGTCGAAGGTGACCTGCCCCGAGCGCCTCACCGTGTCGGGCCCGCCCTACGACGACGTGGTGCCGTTCGCCCGCCATCTCGTCGAGCGGTTCCCCGACCGGGTGCTCTACGGCACCGACTGGCCGCACCCGAACCTGAAGAGCCACATGCCCGACGACGGCAAGATCGTGGACTTCGTGCCACGGATCGCCACGACCGAGGAGCTGCGCCACAAGCTCCTCGTCGACAACCCGACCCGCCTGTACTGGGCGGGATGAGCCAGGGGAGGCCACGAGTGAGCGACCTGTCAGAGTACGACGACATCCCCGGGACGACGCTGTTCACCGCGCAGCGCTCCCGGAAGGGCTACTGGCTGAACCAGTTCTGCATGAGCCTCATGAAGCCCGAGAACCGCGAGCGCTTCAAGGCGGACGAGCGCGCCTACCTCGACGAATGGCCGATGTCCGAGGCCCAGAAGCAGGCAGTCCTCGCACGCGACTACAACGCGTGCATCGCCGAGGGGGGCAACATCTACTTCCTCGCCAAGATCTTCTCGACCGACGGCAAGAGCTACCAGTACGCCGCGGGCACCATGACGGGGATGACCCAGGAGGAGTACGCGGAGATGATGCTGCACGGCGGCCGCTCGATCGAGGGGAACCGCTCGAAGAAGGAGGGCCGCTGAGATGGCCAGGATCACCGCCGGGCTG
This sequence comes from Actinomycetes bacterium, assembly GCA_021850345.1. The sequence goes on from JAJZMN010000104.1 coordinate 29,453, forward strand.
ACGTCGAGCCACGTCCCCGCCATCGCTGCCGCCTGGGACCAGGGACGAGCCGATGAGGACTACTGGCGGCCGGTCTTCGCCGGGTTCGACTGGACGAAGAAGTGGCTCGCCGAGCACATGCCCGACGCCATCGTGCTCGTCTACAACGACCACGCATCCGCGTTCTCCTTGGAGCTGATCCCGACCTTCGCGATCGGCTGCGCGGACCGCTTCGAGATCGCCGACGAGGGCTACGGGCCGCGCCCGGTGCCCGCGGTCGAGGGCCACGCCGACCTCGCATGGCACATCGCCCAGTCGACGATCCTCGACGAGTTCGACATGACCATCATCAACAAGCTGGACGTCGACCACGGCCTCACCGTGCCGCTCACCCTCATGTTCGGCCAGCCCGAGGCGTGGCCGACCAAGATCATCCCCTTGGCCGTCAACGTGGTGCAGTTCCCGCCGCCGACGGGCAACCGGTGCTACATGCTGGGCCAAGCGATCCGCCGGGCCATAGAGAGCTTCCCCGAGGACCTCGACGTCCAGGTCTGGGGCACCGGCGGGATGAGCCACCAGCTGCAGGGCCCACGAGCCGGGCTCATCAACAAAGAGTTCGACACCGCCTTCTTGGACCGCCTCACGGCGGACCCCGAGGCGCTCCGCAAGCTCCCGCACATCGACTACGTCCGGGAGGCCGGGTCCGAGGCGATCGAGCTCGTCATGTGGCTGGTGATGCGGGGGGCGCTCGGCGAGCACGTCCGGGAGCTCTACCGCTTCTACCACGTACCCACCTCGAACACCGCGCTCGGGCATATCGTGCTCGAGCCCACGAACTAGGAGCCGCCATGCGCATCGCCCTCGCCGGAGCCGGCGCCTTCGGGATCAAGCACCTCGACGGGCTGGCCACTATCGATGGGGTCGAGGTGACCTCGCTCGTCGGACGCCGCCTCGAGCCCACCCGGCAAGTCGCCGAGAAGTACGGGATCGGTCACGTGACGACCGACCTCGCCGAGGCGCTCGCGAGGGACGACGTGGACGCCGTGATCCTGTGCACGCCGACCCAGATGCACGCCGAGCAGGCGATCGCCGCCATGCGCGCCGGCAAGCACGTCCAGGTCGAGATCCCCGTCGCCGACAGCTGGAAGGACGCCGAAGCGATCGACAAGGTCCAACGCGAGACCGGCGTGGTCTGCATGGGTGGCCACACCCGGCGCTTCAACCCGTCTCACCAGTGGGTCCACAAGCGCATCGAGGCGGGGGAGCTGTCGATCCAGCAGATGGACGTCCAGACCTACTTCTTCCGCCGCACCAACATGAACGCCCTGGGCCAGCCTCGGAGCTGGACGGACCATCTGCTCTGGCACCACGCCGCGCACACCGTCGACCTGTTCGGGTACCAGACCGGCGAGCAGGTGAAGGTCGCGCACGCCGTCCAGGGGCCGATCCACCCCGAGCTCGGCATCGCGATGGACATGTCCATCCAGCTGCTCACGACCGGCGGCAAGGTGTGCACGCTGTCGCTCAGCTTCAACAACGACGGGCCCCTCGGCAGCGTCTTCCGCTACATCTGCGACAACGGCACCTACCTCGCACGCTACGACGACCTGTTCGACGGCTACGAGAAGCCCATCGACGTCTCCAACGTGGACGTCTCGATGAACGGGATCGAGCTGCAGGACCGCGAGTTCGTCGCCGCCATCACCGAGGGCCGGGAGCCGAACTCGTCCATCGCGCAGGTCCTCAGCTGTTACCGGGTGCTCGGCGACCTGGAGCGCCAGCTCGCCGAGCAGGCCTAGGCGCCGCGTGCGCATTGCCGTGCTCGGGCTCGGGGAGGCGGGCGGGGAGATCGCCCGCGACCTCGTGGCTGCCGGCGCCCAGGTCACCGGCTACGACCCGCGGCCCGACCGCGCCGCGCCGCCGGGCGCCGTGGACCGGGCGAGCGAGGCCGACGCGGTCGAGGGCGCCGCGATGGTTCTCAGCGCGAACAGCGCCCACGATGCCGAGCCGGCGCTGCGTGCGGGCCTTTCTGGCGCGGCCCCCGGGACGCTGTGGGCAGACGTGAACACTGCGGCACCCGCCGTCAAGCGCCGCCTCGCCGAGCTCGCCGAGCCGGCCAGCGTCGTCTTCGCCGACGTGGCGCTCATGTCGACGGTGCCCGGGCGCGGGATCCGCACTCCGATGCTCGTCTCGGGGCCCGGTGCCGCCCGCTGGGCCGACTTCGTGGGCGCGCTCGGGACCACCGTGTCGGTCATCGAGGGTCCGCCGGGTGCCGCGGCGCAGCGAAAGCTCTTGCGCAGCGTCTTCTACAAGGGGATGGGCGCCGCCGTCGTCGAGGCCCTCGCCGCGGCCCGGGCGGCCGGCCTCGAGGACTGGATGCGCGACCACCTGCGCCAGGAGCTGATCGCGGCCGACGCGGCGCTCGTCGACCGGCTCGAGGACGGGAGCGTCCGACACGCGCACCGCCGTGCTGACGAGATGGCCGCCGCCGGCGAGCTCCTCGCCGAGCTCGGCGTGCCGGCGTTCGTGACCTCGGCGAGCGAGCAGTGGCTGCGCCGCCTCGACGTCGCCGGCTCGACGGGCCCTCAGCCGGCCGAGCGGTAGAGGGCCAGCAGGGCGTCGACCCCGTCGACGATGAGGTGGGGCCGGCGTGCCGCGCCGAGGTGGTCGAAGGAGCCTGCGTGGCCCGTTCCCGAGTTCACTGCGACCGCGAACGCACCGCCCCTGCGCGCCATGGGCACCTCGAGCTCGGGGTCGTCTCCGACCACGGCGAGCTCGCGTGGCCGGACGCCGAGCCGGTGCAGCGCGGTACGCAGCGCGTGGCGCGAGGGCTTGCCCACGATCGTCGGGCGCACGCCGGTCAGGTCCTTGATGACCGCGCAGATGGCGCGCGAGGTGCCGATGGCCCTGCCCTCCGCACTGGCGAAGAACAGCGACTGGCTGGCGCTGTAGAAGGCGGCGCCGTCCCACACGGCGTTGGCGGCCGCTTCGAGGTGGTCCATGCCGAACTCACGGAACCAGCCGACGAACACCGCGTCGACCTTCGGGTGCCCTTCGGGGGGGAGCACCTCGATGCCCGCGTCGACGAGCGGACCGCTGACCCCGTCGCCGCCGAGCACCAGCACCCGCTCGTGGCCTGCCCGCACGCAGACCTCGGCGGCGGATGACGCCGGCGTCAGCACCGCGTCGTCGGCGAGGTCGAAGCCGATGCTGCGCAGGACCGCCGCCTGCGCAGCCGGTGGCCGTGCGGTCCCGTTGGTGAGGACTCCCACCGCGACGCCGTCACGATGGAGCGCGTCGACGAGCTCGAGAGCGCCGGGGAGGGGCGTGAGCCCGTGGTTCCGCCGGTCGCCGAGCACCAGCGTCCCATCGAGGTCGAGCAGGAACGCGCGCAGCTCACGCAGGCGCGAGACGGCCTCGGGGTCGTGGGCACCGGGCGTCCCTGCGAAGCCGGCGGCGCCAGCCGGCGTCGCAGCGGGAGCAGCGGGGTCAGCGGGCATGGGCCACCTCGAGGTCGTCTGCACGGCCGCGAAGGTGCAGCCGCATCCCAGGTCGGTCGATCGCGAGCTCGGTCATCGCCGGGCGGCGGCCGAGCTCGTCGAGCAGGGCGAGCACCGGGCGGAGCTCTGGGTTGTAGTGCCGTGCGGCAGGTCGCGCCGCCACCATCGCGTCGACATGGGCGCCCGGCATCGTGGCGCGCAAGATGAGCTCCTCGTCGCCGACCCCGGGGAAGCGGCGTCGCAGCTCGGCGACCGACGGTGGCGGCGGCTCGGCCTCGAGCTCCCTGGCGCGAGGGCGCGAGAGGATCTTGTCCATCACGCCGGGGTCGACCGGAGAGGTCGGGCGGCCGAAGCGGGCGAGCACGTAGCGGATCACCTCGTCGGGGACGTTCTCGTAGCGCGCAGGGCTCACGACGTTGTAGAGCGCCTGCGTGCACACCATCTGGGGGAACGGGGTCACCATGATGGGGTAGCCGAGCTCGGCACGGACACGCGAGACCTCGTCGATCACGTCGTCGAAGCGATCTTCGAGGCCGACCTCGCGCAGCTGGCGGCGCGTCGTCGTGAGGACGCCACCGGCGACCTGGTGGCGCAAGAACGCGGCGTCGTAGTCCTGGGGCACCCCGACAGGCAGGCCCTCAGCCGCGGCCAGCTCGGAGAAGTACCCGGCGACGAGCCCGAGGGCCCGGTCGTCGATGTCGACGGTGTGGCCCAGCTCGCGCAGGTTCGCCACCACCCGTTGGGCGTCGGGAAGCGACGAGCCGTTCGAAAGCGGGCCTGGTGCCACGTGGAGGACGTCGACCCCCAAGTCGGGTGCCCTCGGGTAGGTGATCGGCGAGAGCCCGATCGTGCAGTGCGAGTGCAGCTCGAGCGGCTTGCCACCGAGCGCGGCGTCGACCGCGGGGATGAGCGTGCGGGCGCGCTCGGGGTCGAGCATGCCCGTGGGATCCTTGATGTAGGCCCGGTCGAAATTGCGGTCCTCTGCGATCACCCGCGCGATGCCGGCGTAGAAGGCGTCGTCGTGGACGGGGCTGAGGGTGAAGGTGAGCGCGCCCATCACCTCGGGCGCCCCGGCACGCTTGATCATCGCAGCCGACCGCCGCATCGCTGCGACGTCGTGCATGGGGTCGAGCACGATGAAGCGGGAGATGCCCGCCATGACGAGGCGGTCGTAGATGAGCTGCATGAGCTCCTGGCTGGACTCTTCCCAGGAGATGAACCGGAAGCCGGTCCCGATGAACTGCAGATGCGTCGTCGGCGCCGCGGCCCGGGTGAGACGGATGCGCTCCCAGGGGTTCTCCTGGTGCATGCGCACCGCGATCCCCATGAACGTGGACGAGATGTAGTCGAGGGCGTGGTAGCCGACACGCTCGAGCAGTGGCGCGGCCTGCAGGATCTGGGGCGTCCGGAGGCCGGTGGCGCTCCAAAGGCACTGGTTGCCGTCTCGGATCGAGACGTCCACGAGGCGGACTTCAGCCATTGGTGGTCACCTCCACGGGGGCAGTGGCGTCGGCTCCGAGGAGCCGGCCGAGCCAGCCGGTGTCGACGCCGCCGGCGCGCAGCTCGGCGTCGGCCACGAGGCGGCGGTGCAAGGGGATGGTCGTGGGCACGCCCTCGACGACGAAGCGGTCGAGCGCCCCGGCGAGCCGATCGAGCGCTGCCTGCCGGTCCGGCCCCCAGGCGATGAGCTTGGCGACCAGCGAGTCGTAGTAGGGCGGCACCACCGAGCCGCGCTGGACGGCCGTGTCCACCCGGATGCCCTCGCCGGCGGGGAGCCGCAGGTTCGTGATCTTCCCGGGGCCCGGGGCGAAGTCACGGTCGGGGTCCTCGGCGTTGATCCGGCACTCGATGGCATGGCCGGTGAGCACGACGTCGTCCTGACGGAGCGTGAGGGGGCGCCCCTCTGCGACGTAGAGCTGCGCGGCGACGAGGTCGAGCCCGCTCGTCGCCTCGGTCACCGGATGCTCCACCTGGATCCGGGGGTTCACCTCGAGGAAGGAGAACGTGGCGCGGTCGACGTCGACCAGGAACTCGACGGTGCCGAGGCTGCGGTAGCCGAGGTGCCGGCCGAGCCGGACCGCCGCGTCGTGCATGGCCGATCGCAGGTCGTCGGGGAGGCCCGCGCCGGGTGCCTCCTCGACGAGCTTTTGATAGCGGCGCTGGACCGAGCAGTCCCGCTCGCCGAGGTGCAGGACCCGCTCTCCGTCCGCGAGGAGCTGCACCTCGAGGTGGCGCCCCCGCGCGACATAGCGCTCGAGGTAGACGCGGCTGTTGCCGAACGCCCCGCCGGCCTCCGCCATCGAGAGCTCGAGGGCGTGGGGGAGTGCGGCGGTGTCCGTGACGAGGCGCATCCCGCGCCCGCCGCCGCCCCCGACGGCCTTCACGAGGACCGGCAGGCCGGTGTGCTCGAGCATCGCCTCGGCCTCCGTCGGGCTCGTGACCTCGCCGCCAGGGAGGATCGGGAGCCCGGCGGCGATCGCGGCCTCGCGTGCCTGCAGCTTGTCGCCGAGCGCGCGTAGGTGCTGGGCGGCAGGCCCGACGAAGAGGAGGCCGGCTCGCGCACAGGCATCGGCGAGGGCCGGGTTCTCCGACAAGAAGCCGTAGCCGGGATGGACCGCGTTCGCCCCCGACGTGAGCGCCGCGCGCACCACCGCCTCGACGGAAAGGTAGCTCGTCTGGGGGAGCGCTGGCCCGAGGCGCACCACCCGGTCGGCGCGCCGAGCCGCAGGGGATTCGAGGTCGGCATCGGACGCGGCGAGGACGGTCTCGATGCCCAGTCGCTCGCACGTACGCAGGATGCGCATGGCGATCTCCCCGCGGTTGGCGACGAGCAGGCGGCGGATCCTCACGGCTTGCCCGGTGCCGGCGCGTCCAGCGCGTCCGGCGCGTCCGGCGCGAGCCACAGCAGCACCGCGCCGAGGTCGGCGGGCTCGTTGTTGGCGACTGCGAAGTCGACCACGGTGCCCGCGGCACCCGCGCGCACCGGGTTCATGAGCTTCATCGTCTCCAAGATGGCCACGACCGTCTCGGGCTCCACATGGTCACCCGCCTCGACGAAGGGCGGCTCCCCGGGCTTGGGGGCGCGGTAGAAGACGCCAGGGAGCGGCGCGCGGACCGCCACGAGCCCCTCGCGCGCCGGTCCGGCATCGGCCGGTGCGGCATCGGCCGGTCCGGCATCGGCCGGTCCGGCATCGGCCGTGCCGTCGTCGGGCAGGTCGTCGAGCGCCTCTTCGTCGGGTGCGCCGGCGCCCGAGGCAGACTCGACGAGGCGCACCTCGCCGCGGGCTTCGTGCTCCTGCGTCCATCCGCCCACCCCGCGCCGCAGGCGCAGCGCGAAGCGGTCGGTCTCGAGGTGCAGCTCGTCGTACGCGGTCGAGTCGAGGAGCTTCAAGATGTCCTCGACGTCCTCACGCGTCAGGTTCACCCCCGGCCCTCTCGTGCCGTGCTCATGCGCGTCCCATCGCCTCGATGACGTGGTCGAAGGCCCGAGCCTTGGGCGCAGCGATCGGCTCCGCCGACTGCTTCGCCCATGCCGTCTCGGGCCGGCTCTGGAGCAGGTACAGCCCGTCGCCCGACGCCGGGTCGGCGGCGACCGCCCACTCGACATCCTGCGCGCGCCCGTAGTGCGCCTCCAAGGTGCGCGCGAGCGAGAGGAGCCGGGCGAGCTCCTCGTCGCTGACGCTCGGCACCGCGCGCAGGTCGGGGGGGACCTCCTCGTCGAGCACCCCGCCGCCCACGCGGTCGGGCACGTGGCGGCGCAGCTTGTCCGAGATGCGGCGACGGACCACCTCGCCGGTCACCTTGCTCAACGTGAAGGAGTCCGGCGTCACCTCACCGCCGACGATCGCCGAGCCAAGGCCCCAGGCCGACTCGATGGCGACGACGGAACGGTCGCCGGTGCTCGGAGAGCGCGTGAACATGACGCCCGAGCTCCGGGCCTCGACCATCTGCTGGACGACCACGGCCATCGCGGCGTCCTCCTCGGCGATGTGGCGCTGGAGGCGGTAGCACACCGCCTCGACGGAGAAGAGGCTGGCCCAGCACGCTCGGAGGCAGTCGACCAGCGAGGTCTCGTCTCGCACCCACAGGTGGGTGTCCTGGAGCCCGGCAAAGCTCGCGTCGGCGGCATCCTCGCCCGTGGCGCTCGAGCGCACCGCGACCGGCCTCGGCGTGTGGTCGCCGTCGAGGCGCCGGTAGTGCTCGAGGAGGCCCGCTTCGATGGCTGGCGGGAGCGGCCGCGTCGTGATCGCCTCGCGCAGCGGCGCCGTCGCCATCTCGACCCCCCTGTGGTCCTGGGGGTCCACGCCGGCGATCGTCGCCGTGAAACGCCGCTCGGCATCGATCTCGGCGAGCACCTCGCGAAACGCCGTGGTCGTCACGACGTAGCCGGGTGGCACGGGCAGCCCGAGGCGCACCATCTCACCGAGGCTCGCCCCTTTCCCGCCCACGAGCGCGACGTCGTCGCGTCCCACTGTGTCGAGCGAGATGACGAGGTCGCTCATGACGACTTTCCCATGGCGCGCGGTCTCCCCCTTGCGACGTGTGTGTCCCTGCGTGCGACCGGCGGCATCCCTCGGCGCGGTCAGGACAAGATAACTACGAGCCCGCGATCGCCGTCCACTCGGAGACGATCGCCGGTCTTGATCCGCCTGGTGGCCGAGCCGGTGCCGACGACGGCCGGCATCCCGTACTCTCGCGCCACGATCGCCGCGTGCGACATCATGCCGCCGCTGTCGGAGACCGCAGCCTTGATCTTGCCGAACACGGGCCCCCAGCTCGGGCTGGTCACCGGGCAGACGAGGATCTCGCCCCCTTCGATCTGGTCGATCTCGTTCACGCTCATGAGGACGCGCGCCACGCCTTCGACGACACCCGGTGAGGCGGCGAGACCCTGGACCTGCGCCGAGCTCGAGTCCGCGGCCTCCACCCACGTGCGGATGGTGTCCGAGGTGATACCCCACAGGAGCTTCACGGCCGGGTCGTTCAGCGCCTCGGGCACCGGCCCGAGCGCCGGCGGTGCGGGCCAGGTCGCGAGCACCTCGAGCATGGCCTTACGCTCGGCGACGAGCGCCTTCACGGCGTCGGTGCCCACGGGTGCCGACCCGGCCGCCCAGGCGAGCATCACGTTCGCGAGCTGCTGCTCGACCTCGTGGTGCTGGAGCTGGAACACGTCCTCGGCGTCCTCGAGCACCCCGAAGCGCACCAGGAGCTTGCCGAACTCGCGGATCTTGGCGAAGAACTGGGTCACGAACCAGTGCTCGCAGAAGAACTTGTGCTCTTCGATGTAGGGGAAGGTCGTCCGGCAGAGGCCGAGCATCTGGTCGAACGCGGCCCGCTCTTGGTCGCTCGAGAGCAGCGCGCGGTAGCGGTTGGCCACCTCCTCTCGCTCCTCTTTCAGTCGCTCGGTCGGGCGACGCAGGTCCTCCCCGGCGCGCACCCGCTCGACGTAGCGCGAGAGCCCGGCGAGCGGCACCCTGGGGTCGTCCCGCCAGCTGCGGTGGTGGTGGTACATGCCGTCGCCGGTCGAGACGTGGAACCACGGGATCGAGCTCTTCTCCCACTCGGCGAGCCAGGCGGTACCCGCGTCGCCCCGCTCGGCGACCTGGGCGAACACGGTCGTGGGCTCCGAGTCGTCGGTGAGCAGGTCGTCGACCCCGAGCTCGACGGCCAGGCGCGCCAGGCGCTTCAGTTCCTCGTCGGGCCGGTACATGATCACGTCGATGCCCGCGACCATGCGGGCGACTGTCTGCTCGGGGATCTCGGGGAACGCCGCGGTGACGAACTCGGAGAACACGACGTACGCACCGAACGCCAGCATCACGAACTCGATGTGGTGGTTCCACACGATCGAGTACAGGTCGATCACGCGGTGGTACCGCTCGCGTACGAGGTGGTTCGTCGCGAACCCCCGGCCCGAGGTGACGACCTCCTCCTCGTCGAACTCGCCGAGCTCGGGGACCTCGATCGCCTCGAGCTCGTCGATCACTGCCTGCATGCGCTGCTTCCACTCGGCATAGAGACGGTCCCAGTGCTCGTAGTAGTAGCCCGCACGGCGCTGGAAGATCTCGAGTCGCCGGCCGATCTCCGCGGGGTCGGTCACCGGGTTCGCCGCGAGGTAGACCCGACCGTTCACGATCCGGTACTCGATGCCGAGCGTCGCGGGGAATACGAAGATGCGCGCCGTGTTCGCGCCGATCGCCGAGTAGGCGACCTCGGCGCTGAGCCCGTCGAACGCGGGGACGGGCTCGGGGTAGTGGGTGGCGTTGTAGAACCAGAACTTCGCGTCGTCTTCGGGCTGAAAGCGCGAGAACGGCGCGTACATCGACGCCCACTGTTCGGCGCCGGGTGCATCGGCGATCTCCGAGGGCAACGGGAAAGGAGCCCGATGTTCCGACATGGCAGTTCCCCCCGAGGTTCGCTTCGCACGACGGCCGTGCCGCGGATCATCCCATGGCACTGCCACCCGCGCAACAGTTTCCTTCGGCCCCGCAGCGCGCGCGGCGCGCGCGGCGCGCATGAGCGCCTGGCGCGTGGCGCGCGCGGTGGGACATCTCAGGCCGGCACGAGGACCGCGCGCCCGAAGACCTCTCCTTGGCGTAGCGCCTCGAGGACCTCGTTCACCTCGTCGAGCCGGTGGCGCTGCGTACGAAGGGACAGCTTGCCGGCCGCGTGCAGCTCGAGGAGCTCGTAGAGGTCCGGCCAGGTCCCGACCAGGTTCGCGACGATCGAGTGCTCGCTGTTCACGAGGCGCACCGACGGCGCCTGCACCGTCCCGCCGTAGCCGACGACGGAGTAGGTGCCGCCGCGGGAAAGGGCGGCGAGCGAGTCGGCATGCGTCGAGTCCGCGCCCACGAAGTCGATGACCAGGTCGGCGCCGCGGCCCCCGGTCAAGTCGCGCGCCGCCTCTGCGGCCTGTCCCGCGCCGACGACGTGGTCGGCGCCCAGCTCCGCGGCGAGCGCGCGGCCGCGCTCGCTGGCGTCGACCGCGACGATCGTGCTCGCCCCGAGCTCTTTCAAGAGCTGGAGACCGATGTGGCCGACCCCGCCGATCCCGATGACGACGGCGACCGATCCCGGACGCGCGAGATGGCACACCTTGCGCACCGCGTGATAGGCGGTGATGCCCGCGTCGGCGTGCGGCGCCACCTCCGCAGGGTCCATGCCCGCGGCCAGTTTCAAGAGCGAGCGCTCCGAGGTGAGGAGGTACTCGGCGAACCCGCCGTCGACCGTGAGCCCGATGAACTGCCCGTTCACGCACTGCATGTCCTGGCCACGCCGACACGCAAGGCACAGGCCGCAGCTGTACGCGGGATAGACGACGACCGGGTCTCCCGCTCGGACGGTCGACACGCCGTCGCCGACGGCTTCCACCCATCCGGCGTTCTCGTGACCGAGCACGCGCGGCGGGTGCAACCCGGCCTCTTGCATCCATCCCTCGATCGCGTGGACGTCGGTCGCGCAGACCCCCGCCCCCCCGATCCTCACCACCACGTCCGAGGGGCGGACGGGCTCGGGCGCGGGACGCTCGATGAGCTCGAGCGGCTGGTGGTAGCTCGTGAGCAGTGCGGCGAGCATCTCAGGCGCCGGCCACGGTCTCGTCGCCTGCGAGCCAGCTCTCCCCTCGGGAGTAGAGCCGTTCGACCTCGGGGCCGTTCAGCCCGGGCATGTCTGGCTTCACGGTGTAGCCGATGCGCGTCTGGAGGTAGGCGAGATGCCGGTAGCCCACAGGGAAGCGGTCGAGGAGCTCGCGGTCGAGCTCGGGACGGGCGGCGGGCTCCACCGGGTCGATCCGATCCTTCTCGTAGATGGGCTGGCGCTCGACCAGTCCCCAGCGGCCGTCGCGGACCGAGAAGAAGTCGTAGAAACGTCCCGTGCAGGTCACGTCGCACTCGACACCTTCGACGACCGCGCGCTGGGAGATGGTCATCTTGGTCTGGGCGATCGCCAGCGTGCCGGCGACGTCCGCCGTGAAACCGCCGAGGAAGTGCAAGATGCTCACCCCCCGGGCCACGCCCTCACGGCTCACCTCGATGAAGTCGTCCGCCGTTCCTTGGAACCACGTGGCGTTCATGCGGCCGGGCTGATGCCAGATCTGCCTGAAGCGGTCCCAGATCATCGCGTCGCGCCAGATCGCCCAGTCTTCGACGAGGTCCCGGATCACGGCGCGGTCGTCACGCAGCTGCACGTTGCCTCCTTGTCCGGTGCCAGCCTGACTCGGTTCGATCGATATGTGCAAGGCTGATGCCTCCGATCGATCGACGAGATAGAAGAAGGAGCCCGAAATGGCAAGTGAGAGGAAGGGCCCGTTCCCTCTTCCTTCAGCGGTGGGGGACGTGCCCGGCGCGGAGAACTGGCGGTCGATGTACCCGTTCTTCACGAGGTTCCAGCCCGGCGACGACGAGAAGTTCTGGTTCTACAACTCGATGCACTTCCCCGAGCCCATCCCGGCGTTCGACGGGATCACCTCGGAGATCCCCTACACCGCGATCGGTGCCAACACCGCCCGGATCTTCGTCTTTCCTACGACGCTCGGCATCGAGTACCGGATCGTGAACGGCCGCGTCTACATCACGGCGAACCCGGTGACCGATCCAGAGGAGATCGGCCGGCGTCTCGCCGTGTTCCAGGAGCGAGCCGGCTACTACTACGAGCACTGGGACCGGCTCTACGGCGAGTGGCAGGAACGGGTGAAGGCGCTCATCGCCGAGCTCGAGGCGATCGAGGTTCCCGAGCTCGGCGAGTTCGAAGACATCTCGGTCGTGACCGAGGGCCGCGGCTACGCCTCGAACCACCTCGTGCGTGAGCGGTACCACCGCTGCATCGACCTGTACTCGAAGATGTGGAACCACCACACCGAGCTCCTCATGCTCGGCTACGGCGCCTACGTGGTCTTCTTCGAGTTCCTCCAGAAGACCTTCCCCGAGATCCAGTCCCAGTCGGTCGCCAGGATGGTCGCCGGGATCGACGTGATCATGTACCGGCCCGACGAGGAGCTCAAGCGCCTCGCCAAGGTGGCCGTCGAGCTCGGGGTGGACGAAGCCTTCGTGGAAGCCGACGACGTCTCGGCCGTGATGGCGGCGCTCGAGCGCGCGGGCGAAGCCGGCAAGAAGTGGCTCGCAGAGTACGAGCAGGCGTCTGTCCCCTGGTTCTACGTCTCGACGGGTGACGGGTTCTACCATCACCATCGCAGCTGGAAGGACAACCCGGCGGTCCCCTTCTCCGCGCTCGGCAGGTACGTCGCCAAGGTGCGTGCCGGCGAGGACCTCTCCCGTCCGATCGAACGGCTCCGGGTCGAGCGCGAAGAGGTGGCGCAGCGCTATCGCGACCTCCTCGAGACCGACGAGGAGAAGGGCGCCTTCGACCAGATGCTCGGCCTGTGCCGGCTCGTGTTCCCCTACGTCGAGGAGCACAAGTTCTACTGCGAGCACTGGTTCACCACCCAGTTCTTCGCCAAGATCCGCGAGTTCGGGGGGCTCCTCGAGCGCTTCGGCCTCCTCGACGACGCCGAGGACGTCTTCCACCTCCAGCACTACGAGGTCGACCAGGCGCTCGCCGACGTGATGCTCGCGTGGGCTGCTGGCGGCGAGCCGGTGGGGGCGAGCTACCTCGAGCCGCTCGTCGCGGAACGCAAGGCCATGCTCGAGGTGCTGGCGACCTGGTCGGCGCCGCCGGCGCTCGGCCCCGTGCCCGAGGCGCTGAACGACCCGGCGGTGAAGATGCTGTGGGGGATCACCGGCGAGACGATCACCGGCTGGGCGCGGGCCGCCGAGATGCCCGACGACGAGGTCTCCGGGTTCGCCGCATCCGGCGGCGTGGTCGAGGGCCGGGCCCGAGTGCTCATGAACGTGAACGACATCGGCCAGATCCAGTCCGGCGAGGTCCTCGTCTGCCCGGTGACCGCCCCGAGCTGGGGCCCGGTCTTCGGCAAGATCAAGGCAGCGGTCTCCGACATCGGCGGGATCATGTCGCACGCCGCGATCGTGGCGCGCGAGTACGGCATGCCCGCCGTGGTCGGCACCGGCTCGGCCACCCAGAAGATCCGCACCGGGGACCTCGTCCGCGTCGACGGGGACGAAGGAGTGGTCACCGTGCTCGAGCGGGCATGACCCGTCGCGTCGGCCCGGTGATAAGTTGCGGCCGTCCCGTGGGCGCACCTTCAGTGCACGATCAGTGCCGATCAGTGCATCGTCGGCACACCCGGCTCGTGAACGCTTGAGAAGCAGGAGGGACCGTTGAAGACGCAAGCAGCCGTCCTCTGGAACGTTGGAGAGCCCTGGAGCATCGAAGAGGTCGACCTGGGCGAGCCGGTCGCCGGCGAGGTGAAGGTCAAGCTCGCTGCCTCGGGACTTTGCCACTCCGACGAGCACCTCGTGACCGGCGACATCCCCATCGCGCTGCCGGTGATCGGCGGCCACGAGGGGGCAGGGGTCGTCGAGGCGGTCGGCCCCGGCGTGACGAGCGTGAAGGAAGGCGACCACGTCGTCCTCAGCTTCATCCCGGCGTGCGGCCGCTGCCACTTCTGCTCGACCGGCCGCCAGAACCTGTGCGATCTCGGCATGCACCTGCTCGCCGGTCTGCCGATCGCCGACGGGGTGCACCGGTTCAGCGCGAAGGGCAAAGGGCTCGGCACGATGTGCTTGCTCGGCACCTTCTGCCCCTATAGCGTCGTCCACGAGTCGTCGGTGGGGAAGATCTACGAGTCGGTGCCATTGGAGGTCGCCGCCCTCGTCGGCTGCGGCGTGACCACCGGCTGGGGCACCGCCGTCTACTCGGCCGACGTGCAGCCCGGCGAGACGGTGGTGGTCATCGGCACCGGCGGCGTCGGCGTGAATGCCGTGCAGGGCGCACGCATCGCCGGAGCCCGCCACATCGTGGCCGTCGATCCGGTGGCCTTCAAGCGGGAGCAGGCGATGGCGTTCGGCGCCACCCACACGGCGCCCGACCTGGAGGCCGCGCAGTCGCTCGTCACCGAGCTCACCTGGGGCCGCATGGCCGACAAGGCGATCCTCACGGTCGGCACCGCCGACGGCGAGATGATCGCGCCGATGCTCGACATCGTGTCCAAGGACGGCCGCGCGGTGGTCACCGCGATCGCCCCGATGTCACAGATGGACGTGAAGTTGAACCTCCACCTGCTCACCTTGTTCCAAAAGCAGCTGCACGGGTCTCTCTTCGGCTCTGCGAACCCGAGGGCCGACATCCCCAAGCTCCTCACCCTCTACGGCGAGGGCCACCTGAAGCTGGACGAGCTCGTCACCCGCAAGTACGAGCTCGAGGACGTGAACCAGGGATACCAGGACATGCGCGACGGCAAGAACGTGCGCGGCCTGATCGTCTTCGACTGATCCGGTCGTTCGCAGTGACCGTGCAGCTGGGCGACATCCTCCGCGAACCGACCGCAGAGGATCGCACCACTTCGAGGCTGGCCGACTACATGCGCTGGCTCGCCGCGCGCGGACACCGCTTCGGCGGCTACCACGACCTGTGGGAGTGGTCGGTCACCGACCTGCACGGGTTCTGGGCGTCGTTGTGGGACTACTTCGGCATCGAGGCGGAGACGCCATACCACCAGGTGCTTCCCGAGAACCCGACGATGCCCGAGGCCCGCTTCTTCCAGGGCGCCCGGCTGAACTACGTCCACCACGCGCTGCGCAGCTTCGAGGGCGACAGCCCCGTCGTCCTCTCGTACTCCCAGACCCGCGCGCCGATGCAGCTGAACATCGGGGAGCTGAAGGACCTCGTCGCCCGCGCCCGGGCTGGGCTCGAGCGCTTGGGAGTCGGACCGGGCGACCGGGTGGCGGCCTACCTGCCGAACATCCCCGAGGCGCTGGTCACCTTCCTCGCCACGGCGAGCCTGGGCGCCGTCTTCTCGAGCTGTGCCCCCGAGTTCGGTCGGCGCAGCGTGCTCGACCGCTTCTCCCAGATCGAGCCGGTCGTGCTCTTCGCCGTCGACGGGTACCGCTACGGAGAGAAGCCGATCGACCGCCGCGCCGAGCTCGCCGAGATCCGCAAAGGCCTGCCGACCGTGCGCCACGTGGTCCACGTGCCCTACCTCGGGGGGCATATCGACGGCGCCATCGCCTGGGACGACCTGTTGCGCGAAGCGGCGCCGCTCGTGATCGACCCCGTCGACTTCGACCACCCGCTCTACGTCCTCTACTCCTCGGGGACCACCGGGGTGCCCAAGGCGATCGTGCACACCCATGGCGGCATCTGCGTCGAGCACCTGAAGAACCACGCGCTCAGCTGGGACCTCCGGCCCGGCGACCGCATGGGGTGGTTCGCGACGACCGCGTGGATGATGTGGAACGCGTTGGTCTCGGCGCTCTTGTGCGGGACGTCGGTCATCCAGCTCGACGGGAACCCCGTCTACCCCGACCTGCGTTGGCAATGGGAGCTCGCTGCCGAGACGCAGGCCAGCTTCTACGGTGTCAGCTCCGCCTACTTGATGGCATGCCGACGCGAGGGCGTTCGCCTGGACGGCCTCGGCCTGCGGCTCAGGCAGCTGGGCTGCGCGGGCTCGCCGTTGCCGATCGACGGGTTCGTCTACGCCTGCGAGGAGCTGGGTCCGGCGACCATGCTGAACGACGGCAACGGGGGGACCGATCTGTGCTCGGGCATAGTGCAGGGCAACCCGCTCCTCCCGGTCTATGCCGGCGAGATCGCCGGCAAGTGCCTCGGCATCGCCGCGTACGCGTTCGACGCGACAGGGCGTCCGGTGACCGACGAGCTCGGTGAGCTCGTCATCACGAAGCCCTTCCCCTCGATGCCGCTCGGCTTCTGGAAAGACCCCGGCCAGGAGCGTTTCCGGGCGGCCTACTTCGACCACTACCCCGGCGTCTGGCGGCACGGTGACTGGATCCGCATCCGGCCTCGAGGCAGCTCCGTGGTGAGCGGACGGTCGGACGCCACGTTGAACCGCGGCGGCGTTCGCCTGGGGACCTCGGAGTTCTACGCCCTGCTCGCAGAGTTCGAAGAGATCGACGACTCGCTCGTCATCCACTTGGAGGACGAGGCGGGGGGGCCGGGGGAGCTGCTGCTCTTCGTCAAGCTCGTCGACGGTGTGGTGCTCACCGACGAGCTTCGGGACGCGATCAAAATGACGCTTCGCGAGCAGCTCTCGCCGCGCCATGCGCCCGACGCGGTCGTCGCCGTCCCGTCGATCCCCTACACGCTGACCGGCAAGAAGCTCGAGGTCCCCGTGAAGCGCATCCTCCAGGGCGCCGAGCTGTCTGCGGTCGCGAGCGTCGACGCCCTCGCCGACCCAGGCGCGTTGGGCTGCTACGTCGAGGTTGCAGCCTCGCGTGCCGGCGACGGCTGACGCGGGGCGCGCGTCTGGTCGGGGGCGCGCGTCTGCTCGGGCGCACCCGTCTGCTCGGGCGCGCGTGGCCGCTCGGGCACACAGCGGGGGCCAACGGCGTCCCCGGTGTGGAGCCAGATCGTCAGGGCCTCCTCCAGCACGTCTCGTAGCGCCGTGCCCTCGTCTTCGAGCCAGTGCTCGTACGCTGCGACCGCAGCGCCGAGCGCGCAGCGCGCCATGACCTGCGCGTGCAGTGTCCCCTGGCTGCCGCCGGACCGTCGAGCGACGAAGCCCGCCACGATGTCGCACCACGCCGCGTAGCGCAGCACCGAGTGCGCCTGGAGCGCGGGCACACCGAGCAGCAGGGTCATGCGCCGGCGAAGCCACGGCAGCTCCTCGTCGGAGAAGTCGTTGAACGCGAGGATGCACTCGAGGAGGGCTGTCGTCATGGGCACGGTAGGTGCCACAGCGTCGAAGTGCGCCTGGAAGCGTGCGAGGTGCTCGTCGAAGTCGCCCCAGGCGACGTCGTTCTTCGAGGCGTAGTAGCGGAAGAAGGTGCGCCGGCTTATCCCCGCGGCCCGGGCGATGTCGTCCACCGTCGTGTCGTCGAACCCCTTGTCGTAGAAGAGGGCGAGCGCGGCATGCTCGAGCTCGGCGCTCGTGGTCGCCGGTGGGCGGCCGACCGCTCGTGGTGTTCCCTCGGCGCTCACGGTCATGAGCTTACGAAGTGATAGCGGACACCGATATTTGACACCTGGTGCCACTACCCGGTACGTTCCTCGCCACGTCGTGCCCCGACGGGGCCGTGAGGGTGGGAGGCGACGATGAAGGACGCGAAGGACGCGAAGGACGCGAAGGACACGCG
>JAJZMN010000257.1 GCA_021850345.1 Actinomycetes bacterium
TACCTGCTGTGGATGCTGCTCGGGTTCCTGGTCGTGATGGCGGTGCTGGTCGTCAGCCTGGGCCGGGTCGGGGACATGTTCGGCCGGGTCAAGATGTACAACCTCGGCTTCGCCGTCTTCACGGTCTTTTCGATCTTGCTTTCGATCGACTGGATGTCGGGGGTCCCCGGCACCTTGTGGTTGATCGCCATGAGGATCCTGCAGGGCGTCGGCGGGGCGCTGCTGTTCGCCAACTCCTCGGCCATCCTCACCGACGCCTTCCCACCCAACCAGCGAGGGCTCGCGCTCGGCGTGAACCAGGTCGCCGCGATCGCCGGGAGCTTCATCGGCCTCGTGATCGGCGGGGTTCTCGGCCCCATCGACTGGCGCCTCGTCTTCCTGATCTCGGTGCCCATCGGGGTGGTGGGCACGATCTGGGCCTACTTCAATCTCCACGAAAAGGGCGTGCGCACGCCCTCGACGATCGATTGGTGGGGCAACCTGACCTTTGCCGCGGGCCTCGTCGCGGTGCTCGTCGGCATCACCTACGGCATCCTTCCGTACGGCAGGAACACCATGAGCTGGACCAGCCCCAAGGTGCTCGGGCTGCTCTTCGGCGGCCTCGCCCTCCTCGGCGTGTTCGTGTGGATCGAGACCCGGGTGAAGAACCCCATGTTCCGCCTGCCGCTCTTCCGGATCCGGGCCTTCACCGCCGGGAACGCCGCGAGCCTCCTCGCGTCTGTGGGGCGCGGCGGGATGATGTTCATCCTCATCATCTGGCTCCAGGGGATCTGGCTCCCCCAGCACGGCTTCAGCTTCGTCTCCACCCCGCTTTGGGCCGGCATCTACATGCTGCCCATGACCGCCGGTTTCCTCATCGCCGGTCCGGTCTCGGGAATCCTCTCCGACCACTTCGGCGCGAGGCCGTTCGCCACTGGAGGGATGGTGGCGGCAGCGGTGAGCTTCGCCCTGCTCGAGTTGCTCCCGGCCAACTTTTCCTATGTCTGGTTCGCCCTGTTGCTGTTGCTGAACGGCCTCGCGATGGGCCTGTTCTCCTCTCCCAACCGGGCCGGCATCATGAACAGCCTTCCGCCGCGCCAACGTGGGGCAGGCGCCGGCATGACGACGACCTTCCAGAACTCGGCGATGGTGCTCTCGATCGGGATCTTCTTCACCTTGATCATCGTGGGCATCTCCTCGCACCTCCCCGGTGCTCTCTACGGCGGTCTGACCGCACGAGGCGTCCCGCGCTCCGCCGCCGCCCACGTCTCGCACCTCCCCCCGACGGCGGCCCTCTTCGCCGCCTTCATGGGCTACGACCCCATCAAGACCGTGCTCGGCCCGGTGCTCGTGCACCTGCCCCACGCGAAGGCTGCCTACCTGACGGGACGCAGCTTCTTCCCGCACCTCATCGCCGCGCCGTTCATGGCCGGCCTCAGAGAGGCGTTCGACTTCGCCGCCGCGTGCTGCGTCGTGGCCGCCGTCGCCTCGTGGATGCGGGGCGGGAAGTACGTGCACATCGAGCCTTCGACCGAAGTGGCAACGGTCGCCGGTGCTTTCGCCGATGAGCCGGAGTTCGAGGCGGCCGCCGGCGCGATACCCGCCGCCGGCGGCGTGCCACAGGACCGCGGGACCGCGGAAACCGAGGAGTCCGTGGAATCCACGGTGCGCCGCAAGAGCCACGAGGACGGGGTTCCGCTCACCGAGCGTCGTTCCTCGGGACGCACACGCCATCGACAACCTGGTGCTCGGCGCTCCACGCTGCCCGGGAGGCAACGCCGGCGTTGATCACCCAGACCCCCCCGACCGGCGCATCCGAGAAGCGCTCCGAGCTGCGAACCATCGGGGCGGTGGCGACCGCCACCGGCGTGTCGGAACGCACGCTTCGCTACTACGAGGAGCTCGGCATCCTCCGCCCCACCGCTCACCGCCCGGGGGGCGGTCGCCTCTACGCGGACGACGACGTCGACCGGGTCCGACGGATCCGGGAGCTCCAGGGGCTGATGGGGTTCAACCTCGAAGAGATCCGCACGGTGCTGTCCGCAGAAGACCGGCTCGACGTGCTGCGGGGCGAGTACCGGGCAGGGACGCGGAACCCGATCGCCGTCGTGGAAGAGGCGATCGCCACCCTGGAGTCGCTGCGTGCGCAGGTGGATGCGAAGCTCGAAGGGTTGGCGAAATTCCGGGCGGGCCTGGACGAACGCCTCGAGCGGCTCCGGCCGCGCCTGGGGAGCTCCCGCCCCGGTGACTCGGGTCCTTCCACGGCAGTTCCGGTCGCGAAAGGACAGAAGGAGCGGGCTACCTCGGCAACGACGAGGGCGGCGGCGAAGAAGGCCCGCCCCGCTGCCGGCAGGACACCGCGGGCACCCCGTCAGACCGGCTAGCCCCTCCCTCACCCTGGGTGTCCCATTTCGCGTCCCATTTTGCGAGGGACGCCTGAAAACGTTCGCCAATAGGCCCCGAGCACAAAAATCGGGCGCGCCTTGACCCCAGCGACACCGAACCGTAACGTCCTTCGGGCAATCCGCCACTAAGGTCGGGGAACCGACGGACGCAACGGACGACTCGGGGGCAGCCAATGTTCGAAGGCAAGATCGGGCGCATGGCCATCGGTGCGACGCACACCGCAGAGCGGGGCAGGCGCCGTCGAGCGTTTCCCGCCGTACTGGCAACCCTCGGCCTCGTGCTCACGACGGCCGGCTTCACCGGCGCGACCGCCGGCGCTGCGCAGAATGCGCACAACGCCCACAAGTCCCCCAAGGCGGTGTCCGGTGGGATGCCGAGCTACGCCCTCGACCAGGGCGACGCCTTCACATGGATCCTCCCGCTCGACAACCAGAACTCCTACGAGGCCTGGCAGATCAACACGGAGCGCGAGATGTGGCTGCCCCTGTACTGGGCGGGCAAGGGCTCCAAGACCGGCATCAACTACACACAGTCGGTCGCGAAGCCACCCGTGTACTCCGACAACAACAAGACCGTGACCATCACGATGAAGACCAATTTCAAGTGGTCGACAGGGGCGACGGTCACAACCAACGACGTCAAGTTCTACTTCCAGCTCCTCGACGCCGGGAAGCACAAGCTCGGCAACTACCTGCCGGGACTCATGCCCGACAACATCGCGAGCATCACATACCCGAGCTCCACCACCTTCGTCCTGCACCTGAAGAAGTCCTACAACCCGGTGTGGTTCACGGGCAACCAGCTCACCTGGATCTACCCGCTGCCGGTCCAGGCCTGGGACCGGACCTCCGCCACATCGGCCGCTGGCTCCGCCGCCTCGACGCCGGCGGGTGCGGCCAAGGTGATGACATTCCTCTTCCACCAGTCGAAAGCCCGCGGGACCTATCCGACAAACCCGCTGTGGAAGACCGTCGACGGTCCGTTCGAGATCAGCGCGTACAACACGGTGACCCACCAGGCGACGTTCGTCACCAACGCTCACTACACCGGGCCGACAAAGCCGCGCATCGCCGGGTTCAAGCTCTACAGCTTCACAACAGGTACCGCGGAACTCGACGCCCTGCGCTCGGGGACGATCACATTCGGTTGGATCCCGTACGGCTCGTTGAAGGAGTCGTCGTACTTCAAGAGCCACGGCTACGCGATCAAGCCGTGGCCGACCTTCTACAACCAGGTGATCGAGCTCGGGTTCACGTCCAAGACATGGGGCGCCCTCGTGAAGCAGCTCTACATCCGCCAAGCCCTCCAGCACCTCATCAACCAGACACTCTTCATCAAGAAGGCCTTCAGCGGTTACGCGATCCCCGACTACGGACCGATCTCCGACTTCCCCCACTCCAGCTACGTGAGCCCCCAGCTGCGAAAGAACCCCTATCCCTACAACCCGCAGCTCGCTGCGAAGATCCTCCAGAAGCACGGCTGGGCGAAGGGCCCCGGAGGGATCGACGTGTGCAAGCACCCGGGAACCGGTCCGTCCAAGTGCGGGAAAGGAATCCCCAAGGGGAAGAAGCTCAGTTTCCTGTACGTCTACTCGACCGGCACAACAGCGTTCTTCGCTGCGGTGTCCTCCTTCAAGTCGACCGCCAAGAGCGCCGGAATCGATCTGGCATTGAAGGGCGAGACCCAGACAACCATGTTCTCCACGGTCGGCGTGTGCCCCAGCACACCGCCGTGCAAGTGGGGCCTCGCCGGCTACTCGAATTACATGTGGACATACGGCCAGTACACGCTCGTGCCTTCGGGGACACAGCAGTGGGGCAAGGGCAACTTCTGGGGTGGCGGCTACACAACACCCAAGGCGCAGAAGCTGATCAACCAGTCCGAGACGAAGCCCGGCCTGAAGTCCCTCTACAAGGCAGAGAACTACCTCTCGAAGGACTTGGCCTCGCTGTGGTGGCCGCTCCAGGACCTCGAGATCGTCGCCGTGAAGAAGAGCCTTTCAGGCTGGCAGCAGCTCGGCCCGTACGGAGACTTCACCCCGCAGAGCTGGTACTTCACCAAGTCCGGCTAGGCACGCTGCAGTGAAGGTGCCGGCCCGTGGAGAAGGCATCGCCTGCCGGCGGTGCGACAGGGAAGGGAAGTGATCGGCTACATCGTCAGGCGCGGCGGACAAGCCGTCGTCGTCTTGGTCCTCGTGAGCATCGTCGTCTTCCTCATGCTCCACGCCCTGCCGGGAGGACTCGTGCGGTCCCAGCTCGGCCCGCACGCCAGCCGCTTCGCGGTCCACCACCTCATCGTCGAAGAGGGACTCACAAAGCCCCTGCCGGTGCAGTACGGCATCTGGCTGTCCAACATCGTCCACGGCAACCTCGGGTACTCGTACCTGCTCAACACGCCGGTCTCGACCCTGCTCGGCGAGTACCTGCCGCGTGATCTCATCCTCGGCGGTGCATCGCTCGTCGTGGCCATCCTCCTGTCGGTCCCGCTCGGCGTCCTCCAGGGGTCGCGGCGCAACTCATTGACCGACTACGGCCTCTCCGGCTCCCTCCTCACCCTGTACTCGATGCCCTACTTCCTCCTCGGGGTCATCGCCATCGTGGTATTCAACATCTGGCTCGGCATCCTGCCGTCCTCCGCGACGACATACGGTCAGAGCTTCGGTACCGATGTGAACGTGCTGGTGCTACCGGTCCTCGCCCTCAGCCTCGGCAACATCGCCTACTTCAGCCGCTACCTGCGGAGCTCGGTCATCGACAGCCTGGGAGAGGAGTACGTCCGGACTGCCAGGGCCAAGGGGGCGGGGCTTCGGCGCATCCTCACCCGGCACGTCCTGCGCAATTCCCTGCTCCCGTTCGTCTCCGTCGTCGGTATCAGCCTCCCGACAGTGGTGAGTGGCGCCCTCGTCATCGAAGTCCTCTTCAACTACCCGGGGATGGGCCTCCTCTTCTGGAATGCCCAGGAGCACCGCACATATCCGGTGTTGCTGGGGATCATCCTGCTCGTCAGCGCCACGGTCGTGGTAGGCAACCTTCTTGCCGACCTCGCGTACGCCGTCTTGGACCCGAGGATCCGCTATGGCTGACGACACGAGGGCAACGAGCCCCGAGCGGGCGCCGGGGCAGTTGTCACCGGGAGAGCGCATCGAGGTCGCGACCCTCGTGGCCGAGGTGACTGCACCGACGGGTCACCCAGCGTCGTCTGCAGCGGAAGAAGGCAGGTCGCGGCAGTGGCGCCGCGACCTCCGGACCTTCGCCGACAACCGGCTTGCGCTCGCGGGCCTCATCCTCCTTGTCGCCATCGTCCTCTTCTGTTTCGTCGGCCCGCTCATCTACAAGACGGACCAGGTCTCTTCGACACTCCTCAACGCGAGCGTTGCGCCATCGGGTCAATACCCGCTCGGCACGAACCCCGAGGGCTACGACATGCTCGGGCGGCTCATGCTGGGGGGTCAGAGCACCCTCGAGGTGGGCTTGGCGGTCGCGGTGCTCGGTACCGCGTTCGGGACGCTGTGGGGTGCGCTCGCCGGCTACATCGGCGGCGCCGTCGACACGGTCATGATGCGGATCGTCGACATGACGCTGTCAATCCCGTTCCTCTTCTTCGCCGTGCTGATCGCGACGCTGCTGACACCGTCGCTCCCGCTCATCGTCATGGCGATCACCGCGGTGAGCTGGCCGGGGACCGCACGCATCGTGCGGGCGGAAACCCTGTCGATCAAGACGCGCGACTACGTCGTCGCCGCGTCCGGCTTCGGCAGCTGGCACCTCCGCCTCGTCGGGCGGCACGTCCTGCCGAACTCCATCGGGGCGATCATCGTGAACGCGACGTTGAAGGTCGCGACAGCCATTATTCTCTTCGCGACGCTCGCCTTCCTCGGGCTCGCGGTGCCGCCCCCCGCCACGAGTTGGGGGGTCACACTGACGCTCGGAATCCACCACCTCTTCGATAACTACTGGTGGGAGCTGTGGCTGCCGGCGGCCGCGATCACCTTGACCGTGATCGCCATCAGCGTCATCGGCGACGGGATCTACGACGTGGTCTCCAAGCGCCAGACGGTCGCCAGGGAGTAGGCGGCGCGGCAATGCCCGCTGGTGCGTCCCGGTACCTGCGCTGCGCATCCGCGCGATGCTTGCGGGGCTGCACGCGCAGCGATGGGCAGAGCAGAGAGGACGCCTCGTGGACTTCGAGATGTCTCCCAAGGCGAGCGAGTACCACGCTCGGCTGTCGACGTTCCTGCACGAGCGGATCATCCCCGGTGAAGCCGAGTACGAGCGGTACCGGGCTGAGCGGGGCACGCTCGACCACTCGATCCCGCCGGTCGTCGAAGAATTGAAGGACGAAGCCCGCGAGCTCGGGCTTTGGAACCTGTTCCTTCCCGATGTGAGCGGGCTCTCCAACGTGGAGTATGCGCCCCTCGCCGAGCTGACCGGATGGTCGGGACACCTCGCCCCCGAAGCGCTCAACTGCGCGGCGCCGGACACCGGCAACATGGAGATCCTCCACTACTTCGGGACGCCCGAGCAGAAGCGCCGGTGGCTCCAGCCGCTGCTCGACGGCGAGATCCGCTCCGGCTTCGCGATGACCGAGCCGGGCGTCGCCAGCAGCGACGCCAACAACATCGAGTGCCGGATCGTGCGAGACGGCGACGACTACGTCATCAACGGACGCAAGTGGTGGACGAGTGGTGCGCTCGACGAGCGTTGCCGCGTGCTGATCGTGATGGGGAAGACCGATCCCGAAGGTCCCAAGCACCGCCAGCAGTCGATGGTGCTCGTCCCGGTCGACACTCCCGGTGTCGAGATCCTCCGCGACCTGACGGTCTTCGGTTACACGGACCAGCACGGACATGCTGAGGTGTTGCTGACCGACGTCCGCGTGCCGGCTTCCAATCTCCTCGGTGAGGAGGGCTCCGGCTTCGCCATCGCGCAGGCGCGTTTGGGGCCGGGCCGGATCCACCACTGCATGCGGGCGGTGGGCGCAGCCGAACGAGCGCTCGAGCTCATGTGCAGGCGCGCGTCGTCGCGCATCGCGTTCGGGAGGCCCCTCGCCGACCAGGGCATGGTCCACGAGGCGATCGCGGAGTCACGGCTGGAGATCGAGCAGGCGCGACTGCTGATCCTGAAGGCTGCCTGGCTCATCGATCGCTACGGCGCAAAGGGAGCACAGGCCGAGATCGCGGCCATCAAGATCGCCGCTCCCCGGACCGCCCTGGCCGTGATCGACCGGGCGATCCAGGTGCACGGGGGCGCGGGTGTCAGCGCGGACACCCCGCTCGGCAGGATGTGGGCCTGGCACCGGGCCATGCGGATCTTCGACGGGCCGGACGAGGTCCACCTCCGCTCGCTCGCCCGCTCGGAGCTGCGCCGACACGAAGGAACCCTTCGCAGTTGAGAGTCGGCGGAGCACCGGGCCGTGCACGCGGCTGACGACATCGCCCGTATGCCACCTGACGTCGCCGCAGCGCCGCCACCCGCGTGGATGAGCTGGAGCAGCGGGAAGGACAGCGCCCTCGCGCTGTCCGTGGTGCGACACGACCTGGACGTGGTGGGCCTCCTCACGACCGTGAACGCCGCCGCCGACCGCGTGGCCATGCACGCAGTGCGGAGAACCCTCCTTGCTGCGCAGGCGGACCGGCTGGGCGTGCCGCTGTACGTGGTCGAGATCCCGTCCCCGTGCCCCAACGACGTCTACGAAGCGCGCATGGTGACGGCCATGGCCGACGCTACCGCCGCCGGCGTCAGCCACGTCGTCTTCGGCGACCTCTTCCTCGAAGAGGTGCGAGCCTACCGAGAGCAGACCCTTCGCGGTTCGGGGATCACGCCGCTCTTCCCGCTCTGGGGCCGACCGACCAAAGATGTGGCGCGTCAGATCCTCGATGCCGGCATCCGCGCGGTGGTGACCTGCGTTGACCCTCGGTGGATGCCCGTCGAGCTCGTAGGGAGGTCGTACGACCTGGAGTTCCTGCGAGCGCTTCCCGATGACGTGGACCCGTGCGGCGAACGCGGAGAGTTCCACACGTTCGCCTGGGACGGTCCGGGGTTCTCTTCACCGATCGATGTGAGAGTCGGCGAAGTCGTCGAGCGCGACGGGTTCGTCTTCTGCGACGTCCTCCCCCGCTGAGAGCAGCACGCGACGTGCGACCCGGCAAAGGGCGTTCAGAGCGTGCGGGCTTCCTGCACTGCTCCGAAGCGCCTGAACGGACGTCTATGCCCGGGCCCCACCGGTTGTCATCGACGGGCTGCTGCTTCCCGTCGAGGCCGCTTGGCAGGCCCTCCCCGTCGAGCACGGGAGCGAGTCGCCCGCGTCAAGCGGACATCGTCGGACGGCGTCGACCCAGCCTGTCCCGATCTCGGTTCCGCAGCGACTGCGGCGACAGGTGCGCCCGAAGCGGGCCTTGCTCGACGC
The DNA here is from genome assembly GCA_021850345.1 of Actinomycetes bacterium. Next base: position 8,791 of record JAJZMN010000257.1, read on the forward strand.
GGCGCCGTACGACGACGGCGTCCTTCACCGATGTCGGCAAGCGAGGAGACTTGGGGCAAGGACACCCCGCTCGAAAAACCCAGCCGTCGCTGAATGAGCTTGGTGGCAGCGAGATGCTGGGCACCGATCAGCGACACGACGGTCCCGTCGGTACCGGCTCGACCGGTGCGACCCGATCGGTGGACGTAGTCGGTGGCATCGGCAGCGGGATCGAAGTGGACCACGAGTGGGACCGCGTCGACGTGGATACCTCGCGCGGCGACGTCGGTTGCGACAAGCACGTCGAGCCGGCCGGCCCGGAAGGCTGCCAGGGCCCTTTCGCGCTGGCTCTGGCTGCGGTCCCCGTGGATGGCGGCTGACGCAAGTCCCGAGCGGGCCAGGCGATCCGAGAGGCGATCGGCGCCGCGCTTGGTGCGGCAGAAGACGACCGCCGGCCCCTTGGCGCTGACCGCCTCGGTCGTAACGGCGATCCGGTCTTGCGCTTCGACCCGCCAGAAGTGGTGGGAGACCTCTCCCCGGTCGGCATCGGTCGGCGCGACGTCGTGGCGTGCCGGGTCGTGCTGGTAGTCGCGGATCAGCTTGTCGACCGGACCGTCCAAGGTCGCCGAGAAGAGGAGGGTCTGGCGCGAGGAGCCGGTCTTGTCGACCAGGCGGCGCACGACGGGGAGAAAGCCCATGTCGGCCATCCGGTCGGCCTCGTCAATCACCACCATGTCCACGTGCGACAGTTGGGCGGAGCCGCGCTCGGCCAGGTCGGTGAGCCGCCCGGGACACGCGACGAGCACATCGACGCCACGCCGGAGGGCGGCCACCTGCTTCCCGTACCCGACGCCGCCGTAGACGGAGACCACCCGGGCACCGATTGCCGCGGCGAGCGGCGCCATCACCTCCTCGATCTGGGCTGCGAGCTCACGCGTAGGGACGAGGATGAGGGCGGAGGGATGACGTCGACCGCGCCCTGTACGAGGGGCGGTCGCCAGCCTGGACAGGATCGCCAGGCCGAACGCGAGCGTCTTGCCCGAACCGGTCGGCGCCTTGCCGCACACGTCGCGCCCGTCCAGGGAATCGGGCAAGGTGGCCGCCTGGATGGGGAAGGCGGAGACGATCCCTCGCTGCTCCAGCGCTGCCACCAGCGCGGACGGAACCCCGAGCTCCGAGAAGCGGGCGGGCGCCAAGGTCGGGGTGGTCGTGCTCATGAGACTCCAGTCGGTCCAGAAGGGAGATTGGCCGACTCGATACAGCGTCTCGTGGGCCCTGGCTGGCACCAGTCTTACCAGCCGCCGCCGGTTGCACCCGGCGGCATCGACTGCAGCATAGCGGAGCCTGCCCGACCGATCGATCCGGACGGCGGTCGAGTCGTACAGTTCACAGCGATGCGGTGCCGCGCTGCCGCCTTGGTCCTGTCGGGGCTCGTTGGCGCCGCGGCCATCGGGGCGTCGTTGGTTGCTGTGCAAGGACCCGGCGTCTCACCGGTCAAGGACGTCGCCAGCTTCAAGGTGACCGTGCTGCATCCGCTTCTCCCCACAGACCCCAAGACCGACCGTGTGGCACTCGACATCACCAACACCGGCGGAGTTGCGGGGTGGCCCAAGTGCAAGGTGGTCGCGACAGCATCTGGCCCTCATCGCGGGGCCATCAGCTACTGGTCGCCCTCGAAGGTCCCACCAGGACAGACCGTCCACACCGACGTCCGTCTCACGATCGTGAACGGCGGCGTCCGCTTCCTCGCATACCCGGACGTTGCAGCGAGGTGCCACGCGGCAATCGGGCCCGCCCCGCCGT
>JAJZMN010000199.1 GCA_021850345.1 Actinomycetes bacterium
GGTGGCGTACCCGGCGCCCCGAGATGCCGCCTGCACGGCGTAACCGATCTCCGCGCGACCCACTGCACGCGGCGGACCGTGGAAGCCGCAGCGGCCGACGACCGCGCCGTCCTCGGGGAGGAATTCAGGAGGAAGCACCACGCCTTGACGCACCGATGCACGTGGCAGGTCGTGGGCGAGCAGCGCACGCAGCGTCTCGGGTAGGAGCAGCACGAGCGAGAGCCGCTCGGTCTCGATTGCAGCACCCGACGCCGTCCGGTGCCCCTCACCTTCACGTGTCACGCCCACCTTCACGTGTCACGCCCATGTGCTCCCCATTGGACGCCGACGCCCCTTTCCACGCCCCTTTCCACGCCCACGCACGCGTCGGGGCCTCGCCTGGACGACACGCTCGGGGACCGCAGGCACCGCATCTCACGCGCTGTCGCGTCGGTCCGCTCGCGCCGTACGGCATGCGGGACAGCGGCCACGGTAGTCGACGTCGACGTCGAGGAGCTCGAAGCCGTGCTGCTGCGCGTTGGCCAGCACGAGACCCTCGGTACCCTCGGGCTGCACGTCGCGCAGTGCCCCGCACTCGACGCAGTACAGGTGGTGGTGCGCGGTCGTGGCGTTGGGGTCGTAGCGCTTCGGGCCGTCGCCAGCCGAGATCTCCAGCACTTCGCCCATCGCCACCAGCTGGTTCAGCGTGTTGTACACGGTGGCGAGGCTGATCTCGGGGAGCAGGCGCTTGGCGGCGCTGTACACCGCGTCCGCGCTGAGGTGGACGTGCTCGCCGGCGAGCACGTCGGCCACCACCCGTCGCTGGGCGGTGAGCCGCCACCCCCTGCGCCGCAAGCGGTCGGCCAAGTCCTGGCGGGCGGCGGTCCCGACCCCGATCTGTGCCTCCAGACGAGCCACGGGTCCGACAGTACCGGACGGATCGCGATCGATCTTTTTCTTGATGGATTCCAAAGTTATAGCTATTCTAGCCGAGTGCACGACCGCCCGGCTGTGCCCGCGGGCGCCGGGCCGACGAAGCAGAAAGGGGCCCAGATGCCCGATCACGCCAGCGAGCGCGAGAACCCGGCGATCCCGTCACGGGCACCCTCGCCGCATCGGCCCATGACCAACGCGGACTGGTGGCCGAACCGCCTGAACCTCCAGCTGCTCCACCGCCACTGCGTCCTCTCCAACCCGATGGGTGCGAACTTCGACTACGCGGCAGAGATCGAGACCCTCGACGTCGAGGCGCTCGAGCGCGACATCGTCGAGGTGATGACCACCTCGGAGGCGTGGTGGCCCGCCGACTATGGGCACTACGGGCCTCTGTTCGTCCGGATGGCGTGGCATGCCGCCGGTACCTACCGCACCCACGACGGGCGCGGCGGGGGCGGGGGCGGCGCCCAGCGCTTCGCCCCGCTCAACAGCTGGCCCGACAACGCCAACCTCGACAAGGCGCGCCGGCTGCTCTGGCCGGTCAAGCAGAAGTACGGCCGGAAGATCTCTTGGGCAGACCTCCTCATGTTCGCGGGCAACTGCGCCGTCGAAGCCATGGGCGTCGAGACCTTCGGCTTCGGCTTCGGGCGGCGCGACATCTGGGAGTCCGACGAGGTCGACTGGGGCACCGAGGACTCCTGGCTCGGCGACGAGCGCCACGACGCCGGTGGCGAGATCCAAGGACCCTACGGCGCCGACCACATGGGGCTCATCTACGTGAACCCCGAAGGGCCCGGCGGCAATCCGGACCCGCTGCTCGCCGCGCGCTACATCCGCCAGACCTTCGCCCGCATGGCCATGAACGACGAAGAGACCGTCGCGCTCATCGTGGGGGGGCACACGTTCGGCAAGGCGCACGGCGCGACTCGCGCGGCCTACATCGGCCCCGAGCCCGAGGGGGCACCCCTCGAGACACAGGGGCTCGGGTGGAAGAGCACGTACCGCACCGGCAAGGGCACCGACGCGATGACGAGCGGCCTCGAAGGCGCGTGGACCAGCGCGCCGACGAGGTGGGACAACGGGTTCCTCGACAACCTCTTCGGCTACGAGTGGGCTCTCACGACGAGCCCCGCAGGAGCCAAGCAGTGGACCCCCACGGATCCGGCGGCCGGCGACACGGTGCCCGACGCGCACGATCCTTCCACGCGCCGCGCGCCCATGATGCTGACGACCGACCTGGCGCTGAAGGTGGATCCTGTCTACGCGCCGATCGCCAAGCGGTTCCACGAGCACCCCGAGCAGCTCGCCGACGCGTTCGCCAAGGCTTGGTACAAGCTGCTGCACCGCGACATGGGCCCCGTCTCGCGCTACCTCGGCCCCTTGGTGCCGGCGCCGCAGCGGTGGCAGGACCCCGTTCCTGCGGTCGACCACCGGCTCGTCGGCGAGGCGGACATCGCTTCTCTCGAGGAGAAGGTCCTCGCCTCGGGGCTCTCGGTCTCCGAGCTGGTGGCGACCGCGTGGGCGTCGGCTGCGAGCTTCCGGGGCACCGACAAGCGGGGCGGTGCCAACGGCGCGCGGCTGCGCCTGGCACCTCAGTGCGACTGGGAGGTCAACCAGCCCGCCTCGCTGGTCGCCACGTTGGGCGTGCTCGAGCAGATCCAACGGGAGTTCAACGACGCGCGACAAGACGGCGTGCGCGTCTCGCTCGCCGACCTGATCGTCCTCGGCGGCTGTGCCGCTGTCGAGACAGCGGCGAGGAAGGCGGGCCACGACGTCACCGTCCCATTCGCGCCAGGGAGGACGGACGCATCAGCCGAGGAGACCGACGTGGACTCGTTCGCCGTGCTCGAGCCACGCGCCGACGGCTTCCGTAATTACGTGCGCGACGGCGAGACGCTGGCGCCCGAGACGCTGCTCGTCGAACGCGCGCACATGCTGACGCTGACCGCGCCGGAGATGACCGTGCTCGTCGGCGGCATGCGAGCGCTCGGCGCGAACGTTGGTGGATCTCCCCACGGAGTCTTGACGGACCGGGTGGGTGCGCTCACCAACGACTTCTTCGTGCACCTCCTCGACATGGGCACCGAGTGGAAGACCTCGGCCTCTTCTTCGCACGTCTACGAGGGCTACGACCGCCGGACGGGTGCGCTTCGCTGGACCGCCAGCGCGGTCGATCTCGTCTTCGGCTCGAACCCGCAGCTGCGAGCCATCGCCGAGGTCTACGCGAGCAACGACGGAGCAGACAAGTTCGTCCACGACTTCGTCGCCGCTTGGGACAAGGTGATGTGCCTCGACCGCTTCGACCTCGCCTGAGCAGTCGGACGTCGAGCTACGCTCGCCCTCGATGCCGTCGCTGCCCAAGTCGGCCACGTTCTCGCGCCCCGCACCCGCAAGCCGGCGCGCGGGCGGCTTCCCCGCGTCGGTCCGCATGGTGGCGACCGACCTCGACGGCACGCTGCTGCGCTCCGACGGGCGGGTCTCGGCCCGCACGGTCGCCGCGGTCGACGACCTGGGCGCGGCGGGAGTCCTCGTGGTCTTCGTCACGGCACGGCCACCCAGATGGGTCCACGAGGTGGCCGACCAGCTACCGAGGAGCCACCCCGTCGCGATCTGCTCGAATGGCGCCATCGTCTACGACGTCTCGGAGTCCCGAGTGCTCCATGAGCACCCGATCCCGCCGGCGGTGTGCACCGAGGTCGTCGCGCGCCTGCGTGACGCGCTGCCGTCGGTGTCCTTCGCGGTCGAAGTCGGCCTTCGCTATGCGCAAGAGCCGCAGTACCTGAGCCAGTGGCCCGTTCCTCCAGGAGCCGCCGTCTTGGAGGTCGACGCCCTCGTGCGCGAGCCGGTCACGAAGCTGATCGCCCGGCACGACGAACCAGTCACGGCGCATTGGGAGCTCGTCGAGCGGGCGCGACGGGTCCTCGCCGGGCTGGTCGAGGTCACCAGCTCCGGACCGACAGCCCCCATCGAGATCTCGGCGTCAGGGGTCGGCAAGGCGTTCGCGCTCGAGATCCTCGCCGCCGAGCACGGGATCGACCCGCAAGAGGTGCTGGCCTTCGGAGACATGCCCAATGACATCGCCATGCTCGGATGGGCCGGGTACTCGATCGCGCCCGCCAACGCCCATCCCGACGTGCTCGAACTGGTCGACGAGGTGACCGCCAGCAACGACGCCGACGGGGTGGCGCTCGTGCTCGAACGCGCCCGCCCGGCGGTCTGAGCACACCCACCTGCGTGGGCAGCAGGAAGCTCAGCTCCGGGAGAGGGGGATCCGCTGCGTCGTCTCGGCCGTCTTCAGCGCGGGCCGCGCTACCCGCACCTCGAGGATCCCGTCGTTGTACGACGCCCGGATCTCGTCCTCTTCGATGCCCTCGGGTACCGGGATGCTCCGGGCGAACGAGCCGTAGCGGAGCTCCTTCTTGTGGAAGGTGCGACCGTTCTACTCCTTCTCCTCGCGTCGTTCGGCCACGAAGTGGAGCATGCCGCTCGAGAAGGTGATCTCGGCGTCCCTCTCCGGGTCGATCCCGGGCGTCGGGGCTCGCACGGCGAGCGTGCCGTCCGCACTGAACTCCTCGACCGACACCATCCGCCTGCCCCATCCGTCACGGAACAGCTCGTCGAATGTCCGCCAGAAGGAAAACGACGGCAGCGTGAACGCCGAGGACTCCCGCGCCTCGGGCACGTTCCATTCAGGCAGCGCGGGAGAAGGCTCGTGATGCCCTTGGCGGGGAGCGCGCGGGCTGATCGTCACGTCGAGCACGAGCGGGCCCGCGTCGGTCGCCTTCGGCGCGACGCCATCGGACATCCCTCACTCTGGGACCATGCGCATTCGTGCACATCCGGGGCCGTCGTGCCCGCCGCCGCAGGGCCCGACGTCACACGCCAGCCGGGGGGCGGGTGCTGCCCGTGACGCGATCGTCCCGGTCGACGGCTCGTCCCAGGTGTGCCGCGGGCTCCTGCGGCGAGACGGGGGGCACACCGGGACTTCGAGGTGCCGCCGTCTCGGCGCCGTCGATGGACCCCTCGACGGACACGGCCCCTGGGCGGTTGGGCAGAACGAAGAGCACCATGACGGCGGCCGCTCCAACGACCACCGCAGCGACCGCGACCGCCAGGTCCAGGCCGTCGATGAACGCCGCGCGCGCGGCGGAGCCGAGCGCCGTGCCGAGCGCGCCCTTGATGTCCTGGGCCACGGCCAGCGCGCCCCCAAGGGAACCGACGACGAGCGCGTGCACCCTCGCCGGCATGGCGTGGCCTGCGAGGAGGGGAGCCAGATGTCCCTTGTACCTGCTGTTCAACAAGCTCCCGAGCACGGCAACTCCGGTCGCACCGCCCACCTGGAGCGCGGCGCTGTTCGTCGCGGAGCCCACCCCTGCGCGCGCAGGCGGGACGGCCCCCATGACGGCTTCGGTGCAGGGCGCGAACGCGAGGCCGACACCCACTCCCAAGAGCATGAACGCTGGCAGCGCCTCGATGTAGGTGCCACGGACCGAGGTCGACGACAAGAGCAGGAAGCCAGTGCCGATGAACACGAGACCACAGAACACGACCGGCTTCGTGCCGAAGCGGCGGTCGAGGAGCGCCGAGAGGGGCGCCACGACCATGAGCACGAGCGCGATGGGAGCGATGCGCATCCCCGTGGCGAACGCGCTGTAGCCGAAACAGAACTGGAGCAGCTGGGTGAGGAGGAAGAGCCCGCCACTGAGCGCGAACATCACGAGCCCCATGGCACCGACCGCTCCCGAGAAGCGCCGCGAGCCAAAGAGCGAGAGCTCGAGCATCGGGTGGTCGCTCCGCCGCTCCCAGGCCACGAAGGCGGCGAGCGTGGCCGCGCCGGCCACCACCGCCCCGAGGACCACGGGTGACGTCCACGAACGCGTGGGCGCTTCGATGATGCCCCAGAGGAGCAGTCCCACCCCGGCGGTGGACAGCACGGCACCACCGATGTCCGTGCGCTTGGCGTGCGGGTCCTTCGAGTTCGGCAAGAGCCACGCGCCGGCAAGCAGTCCGACTGCGCACACCGGTACGTTCACGAAGAAGACCGATCCCCACCAAAAGTGCGCAAGCAGCCAGCCACCGAGGACGGGACCGATGGCGACTCCGAGGCCCGTGGTGCCAGACCATATGCCGATCGCGCGTGCCCGCTCGTCGGCGTCCGTGAACACGTTCGTGAGGATGGACAGCGTCGACGGCATGATGCCGGCAGCGCCGATCCCCATGAACGCGCGTGCGGCGATCAGCTGGTCCGGCGAGCGTGACAGCGCACTGGCGGCGGAGCCGACGCCGAAGGCCGCGATACCTGCCAACAGGACCCACTTGCGCCCGATGCGGTCACCGAGGTTCCCCTCGACGAGCAGCAGCCCGGCGAAGACCACGGCATACGCGTCGATCGCCCACTGCAGCTCGCCCGTGGAGGCGCCGAGCGACCGGATGATGTCGGGGACGGCGACGTTCAGGATGGTGGTGTCAAGGCTCGTGACGAGCAGGCTGACGCACAGGACGGCGAGCACCAGCCATCTGCGTCTCTCGAGCGAAGGAGCGATCGCCCGAGTCATGTGCCCCGTGGAGGTATTCGGCACTCGGGCCGCGCTCGACCACACCAGCGTTCCACGGCGCGATTCTCCAGGCTGCCGGGGTGCCGTCGCTAGGGCCGAACGACTCAGGCGCCGTCGAGAAGGCGGGATCCCGCGACGTGGCGAGCGCCAGGGACGACGCGGCCTGCCCAACGCCGAGACCCGAGACGGTGCAGCGGTTCGGGACCCGTGACGGACCGCTCCTTGCGCTGGGCCCGAGCCTCCGCTCAGCGGGCGAGCGCCCCCATTGGGTCCCAAGCGGGGAGGAGGATCGGGTCCTCGTCGAGCGCCCGTCGCTGCTCGTCGGTCAGCAGGCTCTTGCGCGCGGCGATCTCGAAGACGTACTCGTCGAACCACGAGTCGTTCATCGTGTAGAACCCGTCCTTGCCCTTGTCGCTCCCCCAGCTGTTCTCCACCCGCCACCGCCGCGGACGGCCGTCTGCGAGATCGACGCCGGTGAACAGCATGGCGTGGGTCATCTGCGTCTCGTGGTAGACGAGCCGATCGGCTTTGTCGAGGGCGAAGGCAGCGTCGTAGAGCGAAGGGTAGTCGAAGAGCGCAGCGTCCCAGATCCCATAGTCAGTGCTCATCATCTTGCCCACGTCACAGCCGAACCAGACCGGTTCCCCCGACTCGAGGGCGGCGGCGGCGATCTGCTTCATCACCGGCATCTCGACGTTCAGGTAGGTGACCGGCGGCGCGCCCGTCACGTTGCCAAGGAACTCGACGGTGAACGTCCGCCCCACCGGGCTCGTCGGGCGCGGGTCGTGGACCAGGCAGACGTACTCGTCGAGCGGCAGCTGCACGTACCGGCTGGCGAACTCGCGCGGCGTCATCTCCCCGTCCCGGTGGAAGTTGCGGTCCGAGTCGATCCACTGCCAGTCGATGCGCTCCGGCGGCGTGCCGAGGTGCACGCACAGCACGCGGTGCACGACGGCCAGGATCTGCGCCTTCTGGTTCCGTGCGTCCTCGACGGAGCGCGCTGCCGCCGCTCGCAGCGTCTTGGCACCCTGGCGGAGCAGGTAGCGGAGCACCGAGTTCATCCTCGAGGTGTTCGACGAGCTGTGGGTCTCGGGCATGAAGGCCTTCGGCACGAGACCGTGCTTGTCCACGAGCGCGACGAACATGTTCCACTGCCCTCCGTCGTTCGCCACGGAGTCGAGAAGGAACGCCACGGTGCGGTCGTCGACGTCGCGCGCCGCGGTGTCGATGACGGCTTCCAAGAAGTAGTTCGCCCGCTCGAGCTTGTCCCAGAACATCACGAAATTCTGCGAGAACTCGAAATCCTTCAAGCCCATCTGTCGCATGGCGCCGACACGCAGCAGGTTCAGCCCCGCGAAGAGCCAGCACCGCCCACTTCGCTCCTGATTGGTGACCTTCCAGTCGTCGAGGGAGACGGAGAGCGCGTGGTCCGTCGCGTTCACGACCTCGCGGTCGATGGCGACGTCATCGAGACCGACCTTGGTCACCGCGTTCTGCGCAATGCGATAGACGGGGTTCGACGAGAAGTCCTTTCGCAGCAGCTCCAGATCGTCGCTGCCGAGCGTCTCGTTCATCACGAGCTCCTTTCGCCGAGGTGCGCGAGCATCGGACGACACGGTACCGCCGTGGACGGTTCCCTCCACGCGCGTCGCGCGCCGCCGCCCCGTCTCAGAGGTAGAGGCGGGGGTTGATCGGGATGTCGTGCTCTTTGCAGTACCGCTCGTAGTGGTCGATGAACCAGAAGACGTCGACCGTCTCGACGACCCGGTCGGCCTCGTCGAGGAACTCGAGCGGGCCGTTCAGCCAGAAAAAGGTCTTCATCCCGTGCTCGGAGTACAAGGTGTGGGTGCGGCCAGGGCTCTCGCGGACGAACGACCCGGGGGTCGCCACCCAGTCGTACTCGAGGTATCGCCAGCTCCCCTCGAGGGTGAAGCCCGACACGGGCCCACGGTGGCGGTGGCGGCCGAGCATGCCGCCGGCATCCACCCGCAGCACGTTGGCGGCCGAGCTGGAGCGCACGTCGAAGGTCAGGTGCCGGATGTAGACGTTCTCGACGAAGGGCACCCAGGGGGAGTCCTCCTCCGTCGCCGCGACGAAGCCTTCTTGGAGGGCGTACTTGTCTCGCATCTTGTCGACGCGGGCTTCGACCGCGGCCGCGTTCGACTCCACCTCGTCCACCGTCACGTGGTGCTCCTTCCTGTCGGGGGCGCCCGATCGGCGCCGGCAGGGGGGCCGAAGGACACGAGGCCCTCGCTCGGTCGCGGCGGCTGCCCCAGGTGCTCCCCCGCCCAGATTCTCACCAGTCGGGACCACGCCGGTCAAGACGTGGTGCGTACGGGCGTACTGCCCAAGGGGCGCGCCGCCTGCCAAGTGCGCGCGCCGCCTGCCAAGTGCGCGCGCCGCCTGCGCACCCGAGCCTCAGTCGAGTGCCGCGTCCACCGCGTCGAGGATCTCCGCGGTGCCGGGGAGATAGGCGTCCTCGAGCATCGGGCTCAGCGGCACGGGAGTGAACGGCGCGCCCACGCGGACAACGGGCGCATCGAGGTCGTAGAAGCACGCCGCTTGGACCTGCGCCGCGATCTCCGCGCCGACACCGCCGTGGCAGACGGCCTCGTGCGCGACGACAAGTCGCCCCGTGCGGACGACCGACGCCGCGATCGTCGCCAGGTCGAGCGGCACAAGGGTGCGCGGGTCGATGACCTCCGCGTCGATCCCCCGCATGGCGAGCTGCCGTGCCGCCTCGAGGGCCTCGTGCACCATCCGGGACGTTGCGACGATCGTCACGTCCCGACCCTGCCGAAGCACCCGCGCGGTGCCCAGCGGTTCGGGCGCGACACCCTCGTCGGGCAGGTCCTCGTGACGGAAGTAGAGCGTCTTGGACTCCACGACGACGACCGGACTGTCGTCGGCGATCGCGCTCGGCAGCAGAGCCGCCACCTCCCGAGCGCTCGAGGGCATCACGACCTTCAAGCCAGGGACGTGGACGAGCCAGCTCTCGAGGCTCTGGGAGTGCTGCGCGCCACCCCGCTGGCCCGCTCCGCCCTGGGTCCGCAGCACCATCGGCACTCGCAGCTGCCCGCCGGACATGAAGTGGGCCTTCGCGGCACCGTTGACGAGCTGGTCGAGGGCGAGGCCGATGAAGTCGACGAACATGATCTCTACGACGGGGCGGAGCCCCGATTGGGCCGCGCCGATGGCCGCCCCGCAGATGGCAGCCTCGCTGATCGGGGTGTTCACGACCCTCGCGGTGCCGAACGCCTCGGCGAGCCCCTTCGTCGTGAGGTACGGGCCACCGAGCGCCACGTCCTCGCCGAACACGACCACCCGCTCGTCGGCGCGCATCGCCGCGGCGAGGGTGGCGGCAACCGTCGCCGCGTACGTGGTCCTCACCATCAGCGGGCGTAGGTGAGATCGGCAGGCAACGTGAGATCCGGGAAGGGGCTCGCGCTCGCGAATGCGACCGCGGCCTCGACCTCGTCGCGTGCCGCAGCCTCGATCGCTCGGGCGGCGTCCTCGCCGAACCACCCCTCGGTGGCTCCCCGGCGGACGAGCCGCCCGATGGGATCCTTGTCGCGCCACGACTCGTCGTCGGAAGCGACGCGATAACCGCCCGGATCGCCGACGTAGTGACCCGAGCGCCGATGCGTGAGGCACTCGAGGAGGAACGGTCCCTTGCCGGCGCTCGCCGCGGCGAGCACCTCGCCGAATGCCCGGTGCACCTCGACGACGTCGTTCCCGTCCACCGTCGCCGCGGTGACGTGGAACGGCGCGGCGAGATCGCTCACACGTTCGACCCGGGTATGGGCCGAGCGAGGGGTGAACTCGGCGAAGCCGTTGTTCTCACAGACGAAGACGACGGGGACCTGCCACAGGCTGGCGAGGTTGACGCTCTCGGCGAAGATGCCGGCCTGGGCGGCGCCGTCGCCGAAGAAGACGACCACCACTGCGCTGTCGCCGCGAAGACGGCTGGCGAATGCAGCGCCCACCGCGAAGGGAAGGTTGCCCCCGACCACACCGGTCGCGCCGAAGAAGCCGTGCGCGACGTCGACGACGTGCATGGAACCCCCGAGACCACGACAGCAGCCATCGGCACGGCCCATG
>JAJZMN010000074.1 GCA_021850345.1 Actinomycetes bacterium
GGGGAGGCGGCCGAGCCGGGCGACGACGAGGTCACGGCCAACCTCGAGCTCTGCGAGAACGGCGGCAAGCCACGCCCCCCCGTCACGCCACGCGGCGTCGGTCGCGAGAAGGCCGGGCATGCTCAGTCCGCCGCGTGCATGCTCGGGATATGCATCAAGGCGCGTGAAGAGCGAGTCCGACCCGCACGCCGCCACCGCACAGCGCAGGCCCGCGAGGTTGAAGGCCTTGCTGGCCGACGAAAGCGTGACGGTCCGCTCGGCCACCTCGGTGCCGAGGGTCCCGAACGCGACGTGGGTCGAGCCCGGATAGGTGAGATCAGCGTGGACCTCGTCGGCGAGCACCACGAGGTCGTGATCGGCGGCGAGCTCGCCGACGGCCGCCAGCTCGCGGCGCGTGAAGACCCGACCCGTCGGGTTGTGCGGATTGCACAGCAAAATGCAGCGGGGCCGCTCGGCGCGCACGACGTCTGTGAGCCGGTCCCCGTCGATCTCGAGGCGGCCGCCCGCTTCGACGAGCTCGCAGGTGACGACCCGTCGTCCGACGTCCTCGACCGCGGAGAAGTACGGCGGGTAGGAGGGCGTGAAGAACAACACCCCGTCTCCCGGGGCGGTCAGAGTCAAGAGCGCGAGCTCGATCCCCTGGAGGACGTCGGTTGTGACGAGGACCTGGACCGGGTCGACCACGAGGCCGTAGCGGTCCGCCGCACGCTGCGCGAAGCCTTGCGCGACCTGCGCAACGAGCGCCGCCGAGGGGTAGCCGAGGTCGTCGTCGGCGATGGCGGACTCGAGCGCCGTCCGCACCGCCGGGGCGACGGGGAAGTCCATGTCCGCGATCCACGCCGCGATCTCGCCCTTCTTCGCGACGGCCCACTTCGCACCGCGACGCCGGGACAGCGCCGCGGCGTCGTAACGGTCGAGGTCTGTGCCCGTCACCGGGGCCGCCTGGTGGCCGAGGCACGGGCCCGCGCTTTGGCAACGGCCCGGGGGGACCGCGCGGCACGCGCTGTGACAGACGCCAGCAGAGTCACGCCCCCATCGTGCCCGAACGAGTCACCCTCTGCCGGCTCTGGTCGGAGGAGTCGCGGTGCGACCAGCGCCGAGCCGGCGGGTCGCGGCCGCGACCACCCGGTTCCACGCCGCGAGCGGAGGCGCCAGAGCCGACCCTTCGGTTCCCTGTGACGGAACGCTCCCGGCGCCGGCGCGGGCGCCGGCAGCGCGCCGCCCGGTGGCCGAGGCACACTCGCCTCGTCGCGGTCGGCACCGGCCACGAGAGGGCGCAGGCCGGTCGCGCGCTCCCGCGGCCGCGGCCCGCGAAGCGGCCGCCGAGCACGCCTGCACGCAGGGTGTCGCGCGCCAGCGACCTGAGCGCCACGGGCCCCGACGGGCCGAATGCGGACCGGCTCGGTGCCAGGGTGAGGCGAACCCCGGGCGAATGGGTGCGCATGGTCGCGGGCCCCACGCCGCCGCCGGTCGCCCTGTCGGGCCGGAACCCCCGGGCCCCGACGCCGAAGACTGCGCCTCGGAGCAGGTGGCGGGTGGGCGCGGCCACGAGCCGGCTGCGCCGGCCGCGGAGCCCGACGGGTTGCACTGCGCCGACACCGGATCGCGCCCCGGAGGCGTCCCGTCTCGCGTTCGAGGATGATGCTCCGTGAAGTGGTGGAGAAGTGACCCTCGGTTCCTCGGGATCCTGAACGACCTCAGCCCCAAAAGAGACAGGTCGGGTCGGCCTCAAGCACGTTGATGATGACGTCGATCGGCCGGTGGCCGTCGAGGTCGAAGTACTCGACCCACTTGCCGTTGCGGTCGCCGAAGTAGAGCGACCAGGAGCCGTCGTCCTCGGAGCGGAGCTGGGCGACCGCCATCCTGGTCCATTCTCCCGGCGCCCCGGTCCAAGGCGGCCGGCGCTCGTGGATCGAGACGCGCCGTCCGCGGACGCTCACCTCGAGACGAACCTCGTCCCGGCGCGCGTCGGAGATGTGCCGCTCACAGAAACGGCGGACCTTCTCGATGTCGAGCTCGGGGAGGACCCTTGGCGCCACAGCCGAGGCTAGATCAGCCCGCGAGTCGTCCCCGTCGAGGCGGGAGGGACGCGGCGGCGTGCTCGGCGCGCTTGAGCTGGGCCATCGAGGTCTCCGACAGATGGCGCCGCTCGGCGACCGCCCACTGGTCGTGGGTCTCGACGACGACGGTGCGGAGGCGGAGCACGGCCTGATCGTTCGGGAACGCCCCGACGATGTCACTCCGGCGCTTGATCCCGCGATGGATCCGCGGATAGGGGGTTCGTCGACCAGAGCTTGCGCCAGTGTTCGACGGGGGAAGGCGCAGAAGGCGAGTAGCTCCTCCCTCGTGGCCTCGAGCATCGCCCCCACGTCGGCGGGCTCAGCGCGTAGGGTGCCCTCGATGCGGGCGAACTGGGCGGTCAGCGACCTGGCGTCGGGCTGGGTGAAGATCGTACCGATCGCGGCGGACACCATCTGGGCGTGCTGGCGCGAGACGCGTCCGAGCACCTCGCGGCTGCCGTCGAGCGCGATGCCGGTCGCGACGACGGCCCGCGCAACCACCTGGTGTGCGACGCGGCCCTTCAGATAGGCGACATCCAAGAAGACGGAGGGGAACTCCACTGGTCCGCGGGGCGGGTGTGCAAGGCCTCGAGCTGCTCGTCGAGCTCTGCGCAGATCCGGCTCACCTCGGACTTCGAGATCCCCGACTCGAGGCCGAGCGCGGCCACAATGCCGTCGGCTTGCGGGTCGAGAATCCGTGCACGTAGCCCTGCATCACGACCACAGACAGCGCCCGGTCGATGCGCCGGCGACTCTCGCGGACGGAGGGGAAGAAGCTCTCCTGGCGCAGCTTGGGGATCTTCACGGTGACATCGCCGGCCTTCGCCGAGACCGGGCGCTCGCGGCTGACGTTGCGCTGGGCGGCGCGGTGCGCGCTGCGCTCGAAGCGGCCGGCGCCGATGTGCTCGGTCGCCTCGGCCTCGATGAGGGCCTGGAGGACGTCGGTGACGGCGCTGCGGATGGCGTCCACGTCGCCGCCCGAGCACACCGCGTCGAGCAACTCGGACAGGTCAGACTGGCTGAGGGTTACTTTGTGCTCCCTTCGATCTGTCGGTGGTTCTTCACGCCGAAGATCGCCCGGTGGCCCCACCGCAGCGGTGCATGCCGGCATCTACACCACTACAGGGGCCGCCAACCGTTCGAGGGCAGGATCGAGTCCGCCACCGTGCACGACGCCCTCGGCGTGCCGCTCACGCGAAGGGTGAAGCGACTCCCCCGGGAAGCGGCGTGCGGAACACGCGCATGCCCAAGGCGAGAAGTTGGTAGTAGCCGACGAGGTTCACCAGCTCGACCAGGGCGACGTCCCCGAAGACCGCTCGGGCACGCTCGAGCGTCTCCTCGGCCAGGTCGTGGGCGTTCGCCAAATCGAGCACGACCGCGCGCGCGAGGCGCTCGTCCGACGAGAAGGAGACCGGCTCCCCCCCACTCGACATCGTCTCCAGCTCCTCGTCGGTGAACCCCGCGGCACGGGCCAGTCGTTCGTGGACGAACCACTCGTAGTCGCAGCGCAGGCTCACCGCGACGGTGAGGACGGCGAGCTCGCGCAACCGGGCCGACAGCGTCGTCCCGTATCGAAGTGCGGAGCCGACGGCCTGGACGGCGAGGCCGAGTCCCGGGCTGAAGAGCATGGCATTGAACGGTCCCTCGAGCCGACCGGCGTCGTCGACGAGGCAAAGCTCCCGGGCGCTCACGGCCCGTGGCCCGGCCGTGATGGCCTCATAGGTGCGCCGACGGTCCGGGTCGAGCTCGCGCGGTTCGAACCAGTGGAGCGCGCCGTGCTGCATCGCCCCCTCCTCTCCCGGTGACGTCCTGGCATTGAGACCCCCTGCCACCGAGTCGAGGATCGGTCGCGTGAAGGAAAACGGCTGCGACGGCCGGGGCCGTCCCCAGTCTCTCGCACCCGATCCGGGCGGCACCCCGCACGCGCACGACGTGCTCCAACGCCGCGAGGCATTTACCGGCCCCGCGGCGAGCCGGTCCTCGGGGACCCGACGAGCTGACCACGTTGCGCACCACGGGTGCGGGCCACTTGGCCGCCGAGAGAACCCCTGCCACGCTCACCGCAGCGGCGGCAAGCCGAGCACAGCCGGCGCCGGCTCGGCCGGGAGCGACACTCCCGCCGGCGCGCCCCGCACCGACGCGGCAGAGCACGGGGAAGCAAGCGGGACAGCGCCGGGCGCGCCGCCCAAAGGACCTTCGGACACGCCACCGGGAGGTCGCCCGGCGTCCGGAGCGACTCGCACGGGCCGAAGGACCGTGGCACCGGCGCCCGTGCCGAGGTGCGCCGCACTGGGCGCGCTGTTGGGGCGGCGCCGGCCGCCGTCGGACCGCCGAGGGGTCAGGGTCCTCTACGGGGTCCGATGCTCAGAAAGTCAGGACCGTGTAGCCCTGCCGGGCGAACTCCTCGACCTCTGCGCCGGCGGAGAGCCGCGTCAGGCCGCGCTCGGCGACTTCGGGGCCGACGCCGAACTGGTCGACGTTCGCCGCACAGACAGTCGTCGGCACCTCCGCCTCTCGCAGGGCCTCCAACTGCTCGTCGACCGTGCCGCCCGCCGCAAGCTTCACGCCCGGCCCGAAGAAGAGCACGCGCACGTCGGCACCCCGAGCGGCCTTCATCCTTGCCGCGAGGACGAGCCCGGGCATCGCCCGCGCCGGTTCGTCGCTCAGCATCAAGAAGGCGACGCGCACCGGGCTTTCGGTGCTCACTGCCTCCCCAGCCCCCGGGCCGTCGAGGTCGACTCTTTGGACGGGGTGGACGTGCGGTCGATCAAGTGGAGGCCCTCATCCGACACCGGGCGCACCGCCGGCCCGCGGCGGCCCGCCGGGGGGATCGCGCAGCTCGCACCGCCGTTTCGCCGGTCGCTCGCCCGCGACCAGGCAAACATGGCCCCACCCGCAGCCACCATGAGCAGCCAACTGGCGAGCGCGCTCCCGGTGAGCCCGCCGATCAGGTAGCCGGCGATCGCAGCCGTGAGGACCCGGACGTTCGAGCACATGCCTCGATTGTACCCCCATACACCGAGGGGTATCCGCCACCGTTCGTTCCGGTGCGTGGGGAGGCGGCAACCCCCGCCCCGGGGACCCGACGCCCCGGGCGTGCTCGGGGCGCGCGTAGAGTGGCGTCTCACCGCGAAAAGGCGTGCCGACAATGACTGCTCCCTCTGCGAACGAGCCCGGCACACCCGTTGTTCATCCCGACCTCGCCGCCCTCGCGCCGCTGATCGGCACATGGTCGGGGACCGGCCATGGCAGCTATCCCACCATCGAGCCCTTCGACTACCGGGAGGAGTTGCTGTTCGCGCCCGTGGGCGACCGGCCCTTCCTCCGCTACTCCCAGCGCACCTGGGACGCGCGCGACGGCCGGCCGCTGCACGTCGAGACCGGCTACCTCCGCGCCGGGAGACCAGACGCCGCCGAGCTTGTCGTGGCGCAACCGACGGGGGTCGTCGAGGTCGACGAGGGCGCGGTGGCCTCCGAGGGCCCGGGACACCTCGAGGTCGTCCTGCGTTCGCGGTCGGTGGCGGTGAGCTCGACCGCAAAGGAGGTCACCGAGGTCGAGCGCGTCTTCAGCCTCGGCAAAGGCGTCCTGCGCACCCGCGTCGCCATCTCCGCAGTCGGCCAGCCACTCACGCCCCATCTCGCCTCTGAGCTCCGCCCGCCGCCGGCAAGCAACCACGACTGACCGCGCGGCTGCCCGCGTCGCGCTCAGGACCCTGGGCTGCGCCCGTCGGCGCGCGGCCCGGCGCCAGATCGGGGAGCGGGTCCGGCCGCCCGGGCGCGGTCGCCCGCCTCAGAGTCCCCCGGTCCGCGGAGGGGAGGAGTTGACGCCGGCCGCCGCGGCGCTTCGACGGCGCCACCCGCTCCTCTCACCGGTGCGCCTCGGCGGGGCACCGGGGGCAGGCCGGCCCGCGCTCAAGGGCACTTCGGCGAGGGCGAGGCGCCGTGTGCGTGCGCGCCGGTCCCGTTCACCCGCACGTGGAACCCCCGACCCGACCCTGCGGGTGTGGAGGGGTCACGACCGGTGGGCGATCCCGGCAGGATCGCCTCCCTCGATCTCGCCGAGATCCTCGTCGGTCAGCTCGAGTCGCAGGGCGTCAATGATTGCGTCGACCTGGTCGGCGGAGCGAAGACCGACGATGGCGCCGTCGACCGCGGGGTTGTGGAGGGTCCAGGCGACGGCGACTGCGCCGGGGTTGGACCGGTATCGGCTGGCGACGTCCTCCAGGCGCTCGACGAGCGCGAGATGCGCGGAGAGCGCAGGCTCCTGGAAGCGCGCGTCGTGCTTCCGCCAGTCGTCCTCGGGCAGCTGCCCGAGGCGCGCGCGCGTCATCGCGCCCGTCAGCATGCCCGAGCCCATCGGCGAGTAGACGATGACGCCGATGCCCTGTTCCTCGCAGTAGGGGAGCAACTGCTCCTCGGCCTCCCGCTCGATCAGCGAGTACTCCGGCTGGAGCGTCTCGACGGGGGCAACCCGGCCGATGCGACGCAGCTGGTCGACGTCGAAGTTGGAGACGCCGATGTGGCGGACGAGACCCTGGTCTCTCAGCTCGACAAGCGCCGACCAGCCCTCCTCGATGTCCTCGACGGGATTCGGCCAGTGGATCTGGTACAGATCGATCGCATCGACGCCGAGCCGCTCGAGGCTCGACTCGGCCTCTTGCAGGATCGAGTCGCGCTTCAGGCGGTGGACGACCCGTCGCCCGGGACCCTCGAGCAGTGAACACTTGGTGAAGACGTACGGTCGCGCGGCGAGACCTTCCAGGGCCCGGCCGACCACCTGCTCCGAGTGCCCGAAGCCGTAGGCCGCGGCCGTATCGATCCAGTTGACGCCCCGCTCGAGCGCGCGGTGGATCGCGGCGATCGACCTCTCGTCGTCCTGCGGACCCCAGCCGAACTCCCAACCACCCCCACCGATGGCCCACGCCCCGAAGCCGATGCGGGTGATCTCGAGACCGGTCCCTCCGAGCTGGGCGGTCCTGAGCGACTCCTCACCCATGGGATCCTCCGGATTGGGTTGGCCGGCACAAGCCCATTTCCCGACTCCTCAGCGGACAGCGTACAACCGGACGTCCCGGGACGGCCGTGGGCGACGCACGAACCGGCTGGTTCTCCCACCACGGCGCGGAGCCAACCTCGGCCCGGGCCGGAGCCCTCTTGGAGTCCCTCGCACCCCGACGATCGGCGGGCAGATCGGTGGCCCCGGGTGCGGTGGCTCAAAGACCCGGAGACGGGGCCTGCGACAATTCATCGAGCGGGACGGTCTCTGCTCAGCTTCGCAGCTTCACCAAGCTCACGACGAGCGCCTGGCGCCGATGGAGCAAGCTGTGCAACCGGATCTCGAGGCGCCGCACGTTCGCTGCCAACTTCGCCCGAAGAGGGAGATGTTGGCGGAGAGCCCGCAGCGACGCAGTGTGGAACTTGTGGAGCGAGGTGTTGGTCGTCGAGATCGCCCTGTTCAGCTCCGCCAACGCCCGGTGCTTGGTCACCAGTGCCGCCGCGGCACGCGACGCGGCTTTCGTCCCGGGCGCTGTGGGGGCCGTGCCGGCCGGTGCCTCGCCGGCGGGGGTCGACGTGCTCGTGGACGACGTCGGCGCAACCGAGGATGGCCGGCGCACTCGCGTCGTGATCGCGCGAATCTCGACCTGCAGGATCGTCTGGGGTCCGGTGTCGTAGAGCAAGGGCTTGCTCGGCTCGGTGTACCTGTTGATCACAATGTCGATCTGATCGACATAGGGAGCCGTCCCATTGTCGGTCAGGGTCATATGGAGCTGGACCTGAGCACCGACCGCGATGTCGAGCGTTCCGGGGCTCGTCACGGTGGCGAGACCGTTCACCTGCGCACGGACTGCTTGGGGACTCGCCGGGGGTGTTGTGGCGGCCTCGGCATCGCCGCAGTCTCCACCGCAGCCGGTGTCTCCAACCGCCAGCCGGTGCAGTTCAAGATTGTTCACCGCGAAGCCGCCCGCGCCGGGGATGAGCAGCGACAGAGTTCCCGAGCACTGGAGGTTCAGGTCTTTCGGCCGGCACGACGGATTGGCGACCGTGCTGGGTTCGATGCGGGCCATGAGGCTGAGGCGAATGCTGCTCGCCGCGCTCGACGTCCCGGGATTCTGCGCCGTGACGACGAACCCCGGGGTCGATCGGCCTCCCTGGTCCGCGCCACTCTCCACCACCCAGCTCGTCTCTGCGGCCTTGTTTCCGGCAGGTTGACCCGGGCTCGTCGCCGGGACAGACGCTTTCAGGGTGTAGGTCCCCGGCTCGTTGACCGCGCACCCGTTGAATGTCGCGACCCCTCCCGACGCCGTCGCCTGCAGCGTCGCCGGGTCGGTGCACGTGAGCACGACGCCTACCGGCGGGGACACGAGGCTCAGATCCACCTCGGTGTCGTTGTCGGTCGCTGCCACGTTCCCCGCCGCGTCGAGGATGCTGACGAGGATCGGCGGGGCGGTGGTCTCCGCACTCGTCGAGACGGGGCCCGACGAGATGCTCAAGTGATCCGCACTACCCGGGCCTCCGCTGCTCCCGCCGGAGCTCGAGCCCAGGGTGATGTCAACCGAGCTGAAGGAGCCGCGGCTGTTGGTGCCGCAGGTGAGCGGGATGATCCCGGAGCCGACCTGGACCGGTGCGCCACAGTTCGCCGGTGACCCCGGAGCGGCCGGGTCGCTGCTCGGCACCATGACTCCGGCGATTTGAGCATTGCCGAGCATTGGTGGATCGAGAGCCGGGTCGCTTGGGTTCGTCACGATCGCGAACGTTAAGCGGTAAACGCCCGGTGTCAGGTTGTCCTGCGCGGCGATCCAGTTGTAGGCGTAGACGATGCGGCCGCTGGCATCGACCTCTGCGGTGAGAGGACCGTCTCCCGGTCCGAGGTTCGCACGGCTCCACGTCGTGAGCGTATGGATGGGGTCGCCGAGCGGGTTACCGTCTGGATCCAGCTTCTGGATGGTGAGATAGGCGGCCTCGGAGAAGACGCTCGGATGCTCGCCGGCCGCCGACACCGGCTCGCCAGTGGTGCCGAACACCTCGCCCGATCCGCTCCCGTACAGGGCGTGCGTCGGGAAGTACACAGCGTCGCCCCCCATCGCGTTCACGCCCGTCATGGACACCTCGACAGGGACGGTCGAGGACACCGACCAGCTGCTCCCCTGGCCGGAGGCCAACGCGCCAACGATGCTGGATCCCCACGTCACATCGGTCTGGACCGGTGACGAATCCCGCGCATCCCTCCAGCTTGCCTGCCAGCTCGAACCCAGCGTTCCCTGCAGGTAGTACTTGGCGCCGCTCGTGTCGGTGTACGTGCCGTCCGCCGCGGTCGTGAGCGTCGGGTTCGTCGGCGCGGGGACCCGCAGACCGGTCCAGGCCTGCTGCCAGGGCAACAGGCCCGCATCCGCCGTCGTGTCGGCGAGACCGGTGATCCCGATGCCCTCACTGAACAGGGCCGGGTTCGACAGGTTGTTGCCCGCCTGCGTGCTCACCGCCCCACCGCCGCTGGTCCCCGGTGCCCCCAAACCGACGTGCTCCGCGACAGGGACGACCGCGGCCACGGCAATGGCAGCGAGCCCGACTCCGATCTTGGTCAGCAATCGAGGGCGCAGCGACATAAGACGAGCCCTCCTACCTGCTCGGCCCAGATGGACATCGCGTCATCCATAACCAACCTTCGCCCCACAACCTGCGTCCCGAAAGGGCCAAAGGTCCTGCAGCGACCGCAGATCTTCCACCCATGGTGGGTCGTTCCTCCCGGTCGGCCGCTTCCGGGCGGGCCCGCGTGCGACGAGCGCGCCGGCCTCCACCGCCCCGTTGGACTGCTCGCGGTGATCCTCGTCTGGCGGAGCTGTTGACGTGACGACTGACCTACCGGCGACGCACGCGCGGCGAACTCCCGTTTCCGGGGTGGTGGGCACCACCGCCTTCGCAAGAGGCGTCGTCGGTTTGCGTCGTCCTCGCCCCGACAAGGACCGGAACCCTGGCTGGCAGGCCGCCAGCGTGTCGCATCGCGCCGTCGGCGCCGCCCGGCGGGAGCAGGGGTCGGGCGCCTCCCGGGGCGCTCGGCACGAGAGGTCTCGGGGGATGCTTCGCGCAAGCGACGCCCCGCACGCCCCGGTCGAGGGGGTGGCGGTCGGCGACGCAGGGGAACTCGACCGGGACGCTTCGGGTTCTGGGCGATCGGCAAAGCGACGGTGTTGCTCCGTCGATTCGAGAGCCCATGGGGCCGGCTGCGTGCCGCATGCGCGAGCAAGCGGCCGCGCGCGTCACGAGGCCCCGGCCGCCGACCCCGTCCCGGCGCGACACCCTCGGCCGGGAACCTCGCGCTCCTGCCAGCGTGCAGGGGGCGGCGGCGGCCCCGGGGACGCGTCCTCAGCTTTCAATTGCCTGGGCGGTCAGTTCGCTCCTCCTACCCCAAGATGTAGGGGTGAGCGAGTCCGACAGCGATGAGGGACGGTGGCCAGCCTGATCTCGGAGGTGGCCTACCCGGCGAGCTGGCGGGACTTCATGACCTGGTT
>JAJZMN010000109.1 GCA_021850345.1 Actinomycetes bacterium
GACAGTCCGGCTGACCGCTCGGCGGCGAGGGGTTGGGAGCGCTACCGAGCCGACGCGACGGCAGCGGGTTCCCAGGGATGCCAGCGCCCTCCGGAAGCGCGACTCCAGAATTGCCCACCGTCGCGGGCCGCCACGTGGAACCATCCGCCCTCTACCAGATCCGACAGGACGCGGTTCCGGGCGACGACGGTGTCGATGCGCCCCCGCGGCGCCTCGATGAGGACGAGGAGTCGCACGGGCTCGTGGTAGGGGTGGCCCCGGTCGAACACCGCCTGGTACGGCAGTCCCAGTCTCAGGTCGCTGCCCGCCCCGAGAGAGACGCCGATGCCGGCCACGATGTTGTGGGCGGCCTTGTCGCCGGCCCCGAGCGTCTCCGGGTCGACGGTGGAGAAGTAGTACGCGGCGTTGATCCAATGGGCGACCACCACCGGCCCGCTGAGGATTGCCTCCAGGACTGCACCGTCAGGGTCGGCTTCGGGCTCGTAGGAATGGAGGAAGGTCCGCCGTTCCAGGTCGACACCTTCACTCAAGCGCCGGGGAGCCACGATGAAGGCGGCATTGCGTGCGAGACCCCATTCCGGCTGGACCTGGGCCCAGTCGACCGACCGCGTGGCCACCTGACGCAGCACGGCGCGCCGGGGATGGGCCTGGTCGAGGCCGGCGAGCGTGGCAGACCGCTCGGCAGCGACGGCGGCCCCGGCTGCCGTCAGGTCGGCGGCGAGAGCCCTGAGCAGCTCCAGATGCTGGGTGTTCGGCTCCCTCTGCTCGGCCGGAAAGAGGGCGACCGTGTCGGTGGCGGTGTCGTGCTCGGCGGCCACGAAAAGGGTGTCGTTGGGGATCGCGATTCCGCGCTCGGCGAGCAACGTCCGCACCCGCTCACGGTTGAAGATCGCGGACGCGAGCCGTGCGCTGGTCGCTCCGCGCGCCGCTCCGCACGCACCGCAGTCGAGCGCACTGCCGTAAGGGTTGTTCTCGGTGGTGCTGCCGTGTCCGCAGATCACGACGAGCGGGGCGAAGCGCTCGGTGAGGCCGATGGAGCGGAGCGCGTTCTCGGCAAGCAGCGCCTGGGTCTCGTCGTCGGGGGCAGCTGGACCGGAGAGTTCGTTCTCGAGAGAAGGCTCGGGCGCGGCCAGCTCGGTGAACCAACGGCGAAGGCGCGCGAAGGCCCGGGGCGCAGCGGTGCGCAGCACCGCCAGAGGAGCCAGTGCCATGCCCATGGCCTCGGCGAGGAGGTAGGGCGCGACGGCGTTCTCACGGGCGGCGGCGACCGCCGCGCGGGTCGCCGCCGCATCCTCCGCCGCGGCGAGCACGGCACTTGGGTGGCGGCCGTCGCGGGGTTTCTGGCTGATCTCGACGCTGGGACGCACCAGCACGGGGCAGAGGTCGACAGCCTCGCCGCTTCCCAGGGCGCGCACTCGGGCGGGGATGCCGAAGAAACCTGCGATCCCAAAGGTCTGGTAAGCGCCGCGGGTCTCGAGGTGGCGCCGAAGCCCCTCGGCACGCACGTCGATGCAGCAGATCACCTGGGCGACAGGTGGGCGGTCATCTGGCCGCCGCGGGGAACGATGAAGCGCGGCGAGGAGGCGATCCCGGAAGTGGTTCTCGTAGGCCGCGAGCCACACCCCGGCCGCCCGGTCCGGGGCAAGCGAGGCCAGACGAGTCCCGAGAACACCCCCGACGATGGACGGGTCGGGGACGGCTGGAGAGCCGTCCGGCGACCGGTACCGGCGTTCGGGTGTGCGCGGCGCGCGCCGCGCGGCGTCCTCGGGCGACTCGGCGAGCTTGAGCAGAGCGAGGTCGTAGGCGAGGCGCACAGCCATGTAGTCCACGAGGTGCAGGAATGGCCGCGCATCATCGGGAGCGGCCCAAAGGGTCCGCCACTTGGCGTACGCCGCCCAGCCGACCTGGCGGGTCAGTTGGCCAGCGAGCTCCCCCAGGCGGTCTTCGCTGCCAATCCCGAGCAGCTCCAGGCCGGCGGAGACGGCGGCATCGGGCTGAGAACCGAGCTGGGCCACCAGGGGCCCGAGTTGCAGGCGGCGTCCCACCGGATCGGCGGCCACGACCTCCCGCCAGGCGCGGTAGAAACCGCCGAAGCCAGTGCCGGCGGTTCCCCGTGGCCCGGGGATGCCGCCCGCGGCGAAGGTGGCGCACCACCGCGACACCTCCCGGTCGGCCCGACCTGCCAATGCGGTCCCTCGGTGCTGGTCGTGGTGCTCGAGGAGCGTCATCGCCGCCGGGACGGCCTCGACGGAGGGGACGCCGGCGGGACGGGTGTTTGGGGAACGGGTCGGGTCCGCCCGCTCGAGTGCCGTCGCGAGGTCGGCGGAGGTGATACGCCCGGCGGCCCAGGCGTCAGCAAGGACCGGGGGCGGCGGATAGCCGTTGATCCCGAGCAGGCGTTGCTGGGCCTGTATGGCGGCGGGGAATGGCAGGGCGCGGAGGTCCCACAGCGGATTGGTCGCGACAGAGCTCGAGAGCGGCCAGAGCAGGGGGACCGGTCGTGCTGCCTCGACGACCAGTTCCTCGATGCCCGTCTGTTCCGCGCTCATGCCGCCTCTGTCTGACGCGCCGCCGGCCGGGCCACCGCCGACCACACGGAAGCGCCGGTGAGGATGCTGCCGGTTGGGCTGCGACCCCCGGGAGCGGTCGGCACGCCCGCGTTCAGGAGGCGCAACCGTAACGACGTCCCCGGCGCGCCGGCCTTGGTGAGGAGCGTCCCGATCGCGGCGACGAGCGCGAGGCCAAGGAGCCACATTGAGCCCAACGAGGTTGACCGCGGCAGGGCCGCGCCGAGGAAGCTGGCCGCGACCGCCACCGCGCTGCCGTAGGCACCGGCGGCGGCGACCAGGGCGGCGGGCCAAGCCCAGCGCGCCATCCCGCCCGGCGGGCGGCGGGTCCACCACGAGGCCCCCAGAAACGCGGCCCCAAGGCACGCGTAGATCGCCACTGGCCAGCCGTCGCCCGCGATCACGCCGGGCGCCACCGCGGCAGTGCCCGCCGCGACGGTGAGCGCACCGGCCATCAAACCCCCACCGGTCAGCCGGACTGCTCTGACACGTCGTGTGCCGGGGCGCTCGACGGCGGAACCCGAAGACAAGAACATCGACGACTTGTAGAAGCCGTGACCGATCATGTGGATGACCGCGGCCGGCCAGGCGCCAACTGCCACCTCGGCCAGCATGAAACCCATCTGACTTGCTGTCGACGATACGAGGCGCCCCTTCACGTCGGCCTGCACGGACATGACGGCGCCAGCCCAGACCGCGGTCGCGGCGGACAGGACGAGCAGCGCGGCCATTGCCGGTGGCCAGGCTGCGACGACTCCGAGGCGCACCAGAAGAATGCCTCCGCCATTGACGACACCCGCGTGGAGCAGGGCGCTGGAGGGGGTCGGAGCCGAAACGGTCAGGACGAGCCACCGCCGGAACGACGCCTGGGCGCAGCGCGAGAGGGCGGCGACGGTGACCAGGAGCGCGACCGCACCCCGCCAGTCTCCGAGCTGGTGCGCGACCCGCCCGAGCGCCGCAGTTCGAATCAGGGTGACGTTCCCGGCCCTGATCCAGATGAGGGCACCCGCCGTCAACAGGCAGGAGTCTCCGAGCACGAGAGCGCGCATCGCGGTCCGTACGCTGGCCTCGGCGCCGGGGAGGTCCCGACGGTACGCGAGCACCGCCACGAATGCCACCCCCGCCGCGACCCATGCACAGATCAGCCCAGCCAGCGTGGCCGACGCGGTCACGGTCGCCATGGCCGAGACGACGAGTAGCGCGCGGGCCGCGAACCGCGCCGAGCCGGGGTCCGCCTGCAGGTAACGGGACTGGAAGCTCTGAACGAGCGCACCCACCCCGCAGATCAGGACGAGGAGAGCCGCGGTCACCGGGTTGGCCACGAGACCCACCCAGGGCTTTCCGGAAGGACCGCCCAACCCGATGTGGGCGGGTCCGCGCGCCACCACCAGCATCAGGACCGCAATCGACGCCATCGCGCCCGTCCACGACACGCCGATCCCCGCCCAGGCGTCGTCTCTTGCCTTGACCAGCGCGGCGCCGGCCAGGGGAAGGGCGACTGTCGCGACGAGACAGGCCTCCTCGACCCATGCACCGATCACGTCTACTCCCTTTCACGAAATCAAGTTCGTACGTATCTATCGCGTCCACGCTCGGTTTGCAAGCGGCAACAACGATCGACGGTTCACGAAGGCTGCTACCATCATCGGGCGGTGACGGCGGGACGGGGGGCCGAGCAGGACAAGCCATCCTGGACGTTCCTCACCAACCACGGGCACGTCTTGGTTTGCGTGGCTCAGGACCCAGGCATCCGGGGCCGTGACATCGCGGCTCGGGTCGGGATCACCGAACGCGCCGCCCAGGCCATCGTCGCCGACCTTGTCGACGCCGGCTACGTGCAGCGCACCCGCGTCGGGCGGCGCAACCACTACGAGATCAATCCGGACCTTCCCGTGCGCCATCCCGTGGAACAACCGCATCGGGTCGGCGAGCTACTCGCCGCTGTCGCGAGCGCCGGCTCCGTGTCCAGAGACCCTTCCGCCTCGCGCCGCGCTCCTGCGCCCCGCGGCGGCGCGGGACATTCGCCACGGTCGGGTCGTACTCAACACGACTCTCCCGCGAGTGCGGCCGCCGCCCGGCGGGCAACTCCGAGCGCCCGCTCGACAGTCGACCCCAGGGCGGTCACGTGACCGAGCTTGCGTCCTGGTGCCGCGTCCTTGGCGTAGAGATGCACTGACGCCCCTCCCACCGCGAGCGCCTCTGCGAGGTGGTCCCTCGGGTCGACGCCGGTCGGGCCCCCGAGGACGTTCACCATCGCGGCTGCGGGAGCCCGAAGGGACGTGTCGCCGAGCGGCCAGTCGAGCACGGCGCGCAGATGGTTGTGGAACTGGGAGGTCACCGCGGCTTCGATCGTCGCGTGGCCCGAGTTGTGGGGGCGCAGTGCGACCTCGTTGATCACCAATTGATCGCTCGAGGTCACGAACAGCTCGGCGACGAACACGCCGACGGCGTCGATGCTGTCGGCGAGCGATCTGGCCAGGCGCTCAGCCCTGGCGGCGACCGGCGGGTCGACCGGAGCAGGCATGACCGCCTCCCGGCAAGTGCCGTCGACCTGGAAGGTTGCGACGGGAGGATAGGCAGTCCACAGACCAGAAGGAGTTCGGGCTCCGACAACCGCGAGCTCCTGGGCGATCGCGACGTGCGCCTCGACCATCAATGCTCCCGGGGCGATTCCCCGGACAGCGGCGTCGAGATCGTCTAGGCCCGCGACGACCTCGACGCCGCGCCCGTCGTAGCCTCCCGAGCGCGCCTTGAGCACGACCGGCCACCCGTGCTCGGCGGCGAAGCGCTCGACCTCGGTGCGCACGTCGGCGCCGAGCCCGCGGTACGCAGGTACCGGGAATCCCGCCGAGCGGAACAGCTCGCGCGCGAAGAGCTTGTCCTGCGCCGCCTTGAGGGCCGAACCGGCGGGACGCACGATGTGGCCGGAACGAGCCAGCTGCACCGCCAGTTCGGCAGGGACGTGCTCGTGGTCGAAGGTGACAACGTCGCAGCGGTCCGCCAGCTCGGCGAGCGCGGACGGCGAGTCGGGCTCGCCGAAAAGTGCCCGGCTCCCGGCGCTCACAGCCGCGTCTCGCTCGGATCGGGCAAGTACCAGGAGCTCGATGCCGAGGTCGATCGCCGCCTGATGGGTCATGCGAGCCAGCTGACCGCCACCCACCATCCCGACGACCGGGCCTGCCGTGCGAGAGATCGACATACGAATAGTATTTCGTATAGTCTGCCTCGCATGTCAAACGCGCACCGGCAGTGGGCCGACAGCAGCGTCGTCGAGGTCGTGATGGGCAGCAAGTCCGACCTCCCGGTCATGAACAAGGCCGCTGAGGCGCTCGAGGAACTGGGCGTCGCGGTCACCGTGCGTGTCGTGTCCGCCCATCGCACTCCCCTCGACATGGTCGAATACGGACGCTCGGCTGCCGAAAGGGGCGTTCGGGTGATCATCGCCGGTGCCGGTGGCGCGGCCCATCTTCCTGGGATGCTCGCCTCGCTCACCAGCCTCCCCGTGATCGGTGTCCCCGTTCCCCTGGCGCACCTCGATGGGCTGGACTCACTGTTGTCCATCGTCCAGATGCCACCGGGGGTCCCCGTGGCCACGGTCGGCGTCGGCGGCGGGCGCAACGCCGGCCTGCTCGCGGCGCGGATGCTCGCCCTGCACGACCGGGAGCTCGCCGCGCGCCTCGACGCCGCGCGCCAAGCACTCTCCGCGTCGGCCCGCGCGCAGGACGACGAGCTGCACAACTGCTCGTGAGTGTCGCGTCTGTGCGCGGCCGCTGGGCGCGGCGTCACCGGCGCGCAGCTGGCGGCCCGCCGTCGAAGAGCGGTGCCACCGACGCGCTCGGGGAGGCTCGTCGGCCACCTCGCGCGACTCCGGATTCCTTCACGGGGCCCGCGTATCTTGGCCGGACCGCCGCGCTGGCGACCAAGCACGGCAAGGAGCGCATCCTTGCCCCCGCGCTGGCGCCGATCGGCCTGGAGGTCGCCGTGGCCGAGGTCGACACGGACAGATTCGGGACCTTCACCGGGGAGATCGCGCGCTCAGGCAGCGCCCTCGAGGTCGCCGTGCGCAAGGCGCGTGCCGGCATGGCCGCTCTGCGCACCGATGCTGGACTTGCCTCGGAGGGGAGCTTCGGACCACTTCCGGAGACCCCCTTCCTCACCGCCGACGTCGAGATCGTGCTCCTCGTCGACGACCGTCTCGATCTCGTCGTCTGCGAGCGGGCCGTCAGCTTCGAGACCGCCGCCGCCATGATCGCTGTTCGGCCCGGCGACGACTTCGGCCGATTCTGTGCCGACGTCGGCTTTCCGGAGCAGGCACTCATCTGTCGTCCCAGCGACGGATCCCGGCGCAACATCTGCAAGGCGATCACCGACGTCGAATTGCTCGAGCGCGCGGTCGCCACGGCCGCCAGAGCGTCCGAGGACGGCCGAGCCATCATCGAGACGGACCTGCGTGCCCATCTCTGCCCGAGCCGTCGCAAGGTGATCGCCGAAGCGGCCCGCAGGCTCGCCGACCGGCTTGCCATGGCGTGCCCGCAGTGCCGCGCGCCCGGCTTCGGCGTCGTCCACGACGAGCCGGGCCGCCCCTGCGCGGAGTGCGGTCTTCCCACCTCGGCTTCCTTGGCAACCGTCACCACCTGCGCGCGCTGCGGTCACGCCCGTCGAGAGACGCACCGCGGCGAGGCTGACCCATCCGGCTGTTCCTGGTGCAATCCCTAGGCGGAGCGCGGGGGCAGAAAGTAATGGCCTCTTTGCGCGTCCAACCGGCTGTGGTGCACGCGCCCTCGACACCCTGACTCCGCGCCAGCACCGTCAGTCCACGCGACCGGAGAATTGCAGTGGGCATGGACCGGCACCGGCTTGTGAGCGACGCGCGCGGTCACGACGCGGAACCCGCCTCGGAAGCCTCAAAGCTTGCCGGCCATCCCCGAGAGGAGCTGCCGGAGAGACTTTGCACCGGCGGGGGCGGTAAGCGTGACCGCGGCGGGGTAGCCGAAGCGCACCAGGCCGGCATCGCTCTTCTGATGGGCAATGAACTCGACGGGAAGGGGTGTGTTCGTGCGCGCGATGTCGACGGTTGCGTCGTCCCCCTGATCGACCAGCTTGCGCACCGGCAGATCGCCGAACGTGGTGACCCCCGCGAGACGGACCCCGGTCAGCGAACCGCCGAAGAGCTGGTCGGCCATCTTCTCCGGGTCGGCAAGGGGCCCGAACGCGGCATTGAAGCTCTTCCCCTCGGCGGCTGGGAGGGTAACCGAGTGAGGGGCGCGCAACTTGACGAGCCCTGACGGCAGGCCACCACCGTTGGTGGCCCAGAAGGCGGCGTTCGTCTGGAGATCGAGGGTGGAGTCGATGTGGATGACTGAGAATGCCTCGGTGCCCTCGGAGATCGAGGCCGTCGACTTCGCGCCGTGCTCTGCTGAGCGCAGATCGAAGCTGATGCGGGTCCTGCCCCGGTCGATCACTCCGGAGAACGTGAGCGTCGAGATCCCTGCCAGGTCGTGGATCGCCTGGGAGACGACCTCGGACGGCGTCGGCGCGGTGCTCGCTCCTGTCCCCACCGCGAGTCTCGGGCCGGCGAGCAACCCCGACGCCCCAACCGCGGCCACCGCTCGCAGTGCCGAAACCATCATGTGCCCCTCTTGACGTGGATCCCGGCGCGGACCAGTGCAGGCGTCGTGCGGCAATGTCTCTGCGCCGTGACCCCCAAAAGCTCGTCGGCCAACGAGCCTAAATGGTGTCTCCTGCCCGATCGGTGACCCGCCTCTTCTCCGCGCGGTTGCGGGCAGGGAGCAGCGCACCGGGATCTGCACGAGTGCCACGCCGGGCGTTGTGACCCAGGCACCTCACGCGTGCCCGGAGACCCACCGAATTCACGCCACACGGTGCCGCGTGACGTGTCCAGGTGGCTCGTGCGGGCACCGTGCCCACCGACGGCGCGAGGAATCCTCAAGAAGTTCTCGCAGCGCTCTCATGGGTGCTCTGTAACGTGATCGTAAAGCAGCGCTGGAGTGATCGGTCGGTTGGGGGAGTGGGCCCGGCGATGGGGAGAGGAGGCGGCGATGCAACAACTCGGGCGTATACGAGGAGCGGCGAGCAAAGAGGGGACCCCGTCGCCGGGAAACCCCGGCGCCCCCCAGCACCACGGCCGACGCATCACGCGCCGGGAGGTGCTCGTGAACGGCGGCAAGAGCGCCGCCGGGCTCGCCGCGCTGGCCGCCGCCGGCTCTGGCGGGTTCGCAATTGCCCGGAGCTCGACTGCATCCCCGCTTCAGCCAGGCGCCACTCCCACGCGGGCGATGCCTTTTGCGACCGCCCCCGACCTTGAACCGCCCCGCTTGCAGATGACCGACCTCGGGGTTCGCAGCGATCTCGGGTACCTCCTCCTCACGCCGAGCCTCGTCCCAGGCGCACGGGGTGTCGACGAGACCCGGGCAGTCGCGCAGGGCAAGGGTCAAGAGGGCCTGTTGATGCTCGATGCGCGCAACCAGATCATCTGGTTCCAACCGACACGTGGTTTCGCCACCAACCTCCAGGTCCAGAGCTATCGGGGACGTCCCGTTCTCACCTACTGGGTCGGTGAGATTCGCGAGGGCATCGGCTACGGCGAGGGCCACATCCTCGACGAAACCTACAGAGAGATCGCCCGGCTCAGGGCTCCCCGCGGCCTCAAGGTGGATCTCCACGAGCTGACGCTCACCGATCGGGGCACGGCGCTCGTCAGCGCGTACCGCGTCCGCGACGCCGATCTCCGGTCCGTCGGTGGGCCACGGCGCCACCCGGTCCAGGACGCGATGATCCTCGAGATCGACGTGGCGACCGGAAAGACACTCTTTCAGTGGTCGAGCCTCGACCACGTCGCGGTCCAAGAGAGCTACGCAAAGCCCGCCGCGGGACCCTTCGACTACTTCCACATCAACTCCATCGCGCCGTGGGACGAATCCAGCCTGCTCGTCTCGGCACGCAACACGTGGACGCTCTATCGCGTGGATCGCCGAACCGGGTCCGTGATCTGGCGCATGCACGGCAGGCGATCGGACTTCGCCATGGGTCCCGGCACCGCGTTCTATTGGCAGCACCATGCGCGCCATCTGGCCAGTGGCCTGCTCACCGTGTTCGACGACGGAGCGGCCCCGGCGGAGGAACCCCAGTCGCGCGGCCTGTTCCTCTCCGTTGACGAGGTCCGCCGGACAGTGCGGGTCGCCAAGGCCTATACACATCCCGTCCACCTGCTCGCCGAGTTCGAGGGAAGCGTTCAGGAACTCCCCAACGGCAACGTGTTCATCGGATGGGGGAGCGAGCCGTACGCGAGTGAGTTCGACAGCGACGGCAAGCTGCTCCTCGATGCCCGCTTCCCAACCAATGTCCAGTCCTATCGAGCCTTCCGCTCACCATGGCGGGGAATGCCGGCGACCCGCCCGATGCTCGTCGTGGGCAAGGACGTCGTCGGCGGCTACGCTCTGCACGTGAGCTGGAACGGGGCGACCGAGGTTCGGGAGTGGGAGATCCTGACCGGTCCGAGTGCGGGAATGTTGACCTCGGAGGCACGGATCCCCAAGGCGGGCTTCGAGACGGCCGTAACGATCCACACGAGTCAGCGCTATCTCGCGGTCGCGGCGCTGGACCGGGATGGCAGACGGATCGGCGTCACCGCCGCCCGCACTCTCTGAGCCTTCAATTAAACCCGGTAGTCAGTTAGCTCTTCCCACCACGACATCTTGGGGGTGGTGTCCCCAGTCGTAGCCGTGAGTGACGTCGGCCTCGGTGACCGGCCCAGTGGCGACGGCCTGTTCGAGGAGACCTGGGAACACGGGGCCCCTCTGCGCGAGTTTTGGCGGTTGAACCGGAACGTGAGCTTCGAGGGAGGTCTGCAGGTGCGCCGGGTCGACCGAGCCCGGGTGCGTGCCGAGCATCCAGCCCTTGGTGAGGCGGGCGACTCGCTGGACGCCGGGCATCAGACGTGAGCCGATCGGGCGACGCCGACAGCGACA
>JAJZMN010000202.1 GCA_021850345.1 Actinomycetes bacterium
CCGGACGCCAATGGCCGAAGGGACGGCGCGCAACTGGGCGACCGTCGTCGCGCTCACCGCCCTCGTCCCGGGCTGAACGGCGCGCAGGGGAGACGACGAGAAGCGCACCTACGCTGTGGGGCATGTGCCGGAACATCACCACCTTGCGAGGCCTCGAGCCGCCGGCCACGCCCGAGGAGATCGAGGCGGCCGCCCGCCAGTACGTGCGCAAGGTGAGCGGTGTCACGCGCGCGTCGGCCACGAGCGACGCCGCCTTCGAGAAGGCGGTCACGAGCATCGCCGGCGCCACCGCGGAGTTGCTCGCGCAGCTCCCCGCACGTCGGCAGCCCCCTCCGACGATCCCGCCGCTCCGCCGGCTCCGGCCGACACGACCCCTCCCAAGCTGAGCGCGCCGCCCGAGGGGGGTCGCGCCGACGCGTCCCGGCGGCGCCGCGACTCGGAGCCGCTCAGTGGGAGAAGCGCACCCTCGGCAGCACCTTTGCGAGCCAGCGGGGCTGGTGCCAGGCGGTGTGATGCGTGAGCCGCAGCACCGCAGGCAGCAGGACCAGGCGGACGACGAGGGCGTCGAGCGCGACCGCGACGGCGAGGATCACCCCCATCTCCTTGGGGGCGAGCGGACCGGAGAGGGCGAAGGTCAAGAAGACCGCGATCATGACGGCCGCGGCGGAGACGACCACCCTCCCCGAGGTGCGCACGGAGCCCACCATCGAGTGCTCGGGGTCGGCATGGGTCTCGTAGCGCTCCTTGGCCGCCGAGAGCAGGAACAGCGTGTAGTCCATCGCGACGCCGAAGACCATCGCACCGAAGAAGAGCGGCGCCCACGCGTCGACGAAGCCCTGCGGCGTGAAGTGGAGCAGCCCCGAGAGATCGCCGTTTTGGAAGATGAGGCGGGCGACGCCGAACGCACCGGCCACGGACAGGCCGGTCGCGACCACGCCGGCGAAGGCGATGAGCGGGGCGCCGAGCGCGATCAAGAGCAGGAGGAACCCGAGCGCGGCGAGGATGCCGAAGACGACCGGCGTGTGACTGGCGAGCGCCTGCTGGAGGTCGTAGTTCTCGGCGGCGGCGCCGCCGACGAGCGATCCGCTCGGGAGGTCGCGGCGCAGCCGTTCGATCGTCGCGCCGGTCGCCGGCGCGGACGGCCCCGTCGACGGGACCACCTGGTCGAGCGTCCAGCCGCTCCTGGTCGGTCCGCCCATCACCGCCGCAACTCCCGCGGTGTGCTTCGCCGCCCGCAGGGCAACCGCCTGCTCGGCGGCAGGTACGACGACCTGCAGCGTCCCGGGGAAGCCGGGACCGAAGGCGCTCGTGACCTGTTCGTAGCCGATCCTCGCGTTGGCGGTGGCGGGGACGATCGTGATCGAGGGCATCGAGGTGCGCAGCCCGAAGACGGGCGCCGCAGCGAGGGCCAGGACGCCGATGCCGGCGAGCGCGGCCGGCCACGGGTGCTCCCAGAGCAGCCGGGCCCAGGCGTGGAGCCGCTCTTCGAGACGGTGCCCCGCGGGCCGGTCCGGCTGGCCTCGCCGGAAGCGGATCCGCGCAGAATTGACGCGCGTGCCGAGCTTGCCGAGGACCGCCGGGAGGAGGGTGAGCGTCGCGGCGAGGACGGCGATGACCGAGAGCATGATGCCGAGCGCCATGGAGCGGAACGCCGGACTCGGCACGATCAGGATCGACGCGAGCGAGGCGAGGACGGTGGCTGCGGAGAAGGCCACCGCCTTTCCGGCCGTGGCGAGCGTCTCGGCGACCGCGGCAGCGGACGCGGCTCGGTCACCAGGCTGGGCGCCCAGCCGCTCGAGCGCCGCCCGGAACCGCACGACGAGGAAGAGGGCGTAGTCGATGCCGAGTGCCAGGGCGAACATGAGCGCGAAGTTGAGCGCCCAGATCGACACCGGGGCGAGGTGGTTGGCGAGCACGAGCGCACCGGCGGCCACGAGCAGTCCGGCCATCGTGAGCATGAGGGGCAGTCCCGCGGCGATGAGGCTGCCGAAGGCGACGACGAGGATGGCCAGCGTCACCGGCCACGAGAGCATCTCCGAGCGCATCATGGCGGAGTGGTTGGCCGAGTTGAAGTCGGCCCACAGCGCGCTGTCGCCGGTGAGCGTCACCGTGACGCCGTGCGTGCCGAGCGCCGACAGTGGCGCCGCGAGGTGGCCGGCTGCAGCGACCATCTCGTTGGTCCCGGCGGCCGCGCCGGCGGTGACGACGGCGGTCCGGCCGTTTGCAGAGATCGACGAACCGGGCCGCGGCGCCACCACGGTGGAGACGTCGCGGTTGGCACGCAGCATGGCCTCGACCCGGTGGATGACCGCCTGTGCTGCCGGGTCCTGGGCGATCGGGGCCGACTTGTCGACGACGACGACCTGCAGCGCGCTCGAGCCCAGGCCGGCGAAGTCCTGCCGGATGATCTGGCGAGCGTGGACGGACTGGCTCGTGGAGTCCTGCCAGCCGGCGCCCGCCAGCGCGGACTCGACCTTCGGCGCGAAGGTGCCGAAGACGACGAGCACCACCAGCCAGGCGAGGAGGACGGCGCGCAGGTGGGATCCCGTCCAGGCCCCGAGCCGGGCGAACAGGCCGGCGGGCTCCCCGTGCCCGTGGGCGTGCCCGTGCCCGTGCCCGTGGGCGTGGAGCGGAACGACGTGGGGGGCGGCGGCGGAACCGGCCGGGGGCGCGGGCCGACGAGCAGGAGGTGGCTGGATACCCATCGGGGTATCATACATACCCCAGTGGGTATCTGTGCCAGTCGCCGCCGCGCCGCAGGTCACCGGGCGGTCCGTCGGGGCAGGGAGGCGCCGCGAGCGGGGGCTCAGGGGTCGGTGGCGGGGACCTCCTCTGGGCGGACCGCGATGGACAGCAGCCGGGCGGCGGCGGCAGCCGGCGGGCGGGCGGGCGCCCAGATGGCCCGGATCGTCCGCTCGAGCCGGAGGTCCCTGCAGCCCACGGCGACGAGCTCTCCGGCACGCAGCTCGGCGCGGACGGCGAGCGCGGACACGACCGCGGGTGCGGTGCCGCTCATCGCGGCGGCCTTGATCGCGGTGGTGGAGCCCAGCTCCATCGCGGTCGTGACCCCGAGACCCGACTCGCTGAGCGCGTCGGTCAACACCGAGCGGGTACCCGACCCCGGCTCGCGCACGACCAACGGCGTGCTCGCCAGCTGGCTGGCGGTGATCGGGCGTCGGCGCCGGCTCCACGGATGACCCGGGGCGACCACGACCACGAGCTCGTCAGCCAGCAGCTCCTTCGACCGCAGTCGCCCGGTCGGCCTCGGTCCCTCGATGAAGCCGAGGTCGACCTCACCCCCGGCGACGAGGTCGGCGACGTGCTCGGTGTTCCCCATCCTGAGCGAGACCGCCGTCCCGGGTGACTCGGCCGCGAGCAGGTGGAGCCATCGGGGCACCAGGTACTCGGCGACGGTGAGGCTCGCCGCCAGTCGGAGCTGAGGAGCCTGGTCGGCGCGCAGCGCAGCCGTGCCTGCGAGGAGGGTCCGGACGTCGCCGAGGACCGAAGCCGCCCACTCGGCGGTGGCCAGGCCGGCGGCCGTCAGCTGGGCGCCGCGGGTCGACCTGTCGAGCAGGGGGATCTGCAGGAGCCGCTCCAGCGCACGCAGCCGCATGCTCGCTGCGGGCTGGGAGACCCCGTGTGCGGCGGCCGCCGCGCTGATCGACCCGAGCTCCCCGACGCTCACCAGCAGGTCGAGCGAGCCCAAGTCCGGATACGGCACCGGCAGTGGCATGTGCAGACGTTAGAGGCAAGGGCCCTCTCTCCCTTGGCCTCGTCGCCGGCGCTGCGAGCCACCCGCGGCCCGTCGCTACAGGGTTCCCGTGAGGGCTTGCAGTCCGAGGCTGGCCAACCCCACCGTGAGCCAGAGGATGGCGCCGAGAGCGAGGGGGCGGAAGCCGGCGCGCCGGATGTGGCCCACGTCGGTCGACAGCCCGATCGCGCCGAGCGCGACAGTGATCATCCACGTCGACAGGTCCGAGAGCGGGTGGTGCAGACCGGCCGGGACGAGGCCGGCGGTGTTGGCGGCGACGGCGGCGACGAAGACGAGGATGAACACCGGCAGGACACGGCGCAGCTCGAACCGCCTGACCGGAGCTGCTTCCGGCGCATCTTCGCGGCGCAGGCCCCGGCGGCCGGCGAGGACCAGGCTGATCGGGATGATCGCGAGGGTGCGCGTGAGCTTCACGATGACGCCGTACGCGGCGGCGGTGTGACCGTAGATCGTCGAGGCGGCGACGACCGAGGAGAGATCGTTGATCGCGGTGCCGGCCCACAGGCCGAAGGTGCGCTCGGAAAAGCCGAAGGCGTGGCCCAGCGTCGGGTACAACAGGACGGCGACGACGTTGAACGTGAAGATCGTGGCAACCGCATAGCTCACGTCCGCCTCGTCCGCGTCGATGACCGCGTCGGTGGCGGCGATGGCCGACGCGCCGCAGATCGCGGTGCCCACGCCGATCAGCGTGCGCAGGTCTGCGGGGAGGTGGAGCAGGCGGCCGGCCAGCCAGGTCATGGCGAACGCCGCGACCAGCGTTCCCACGAGCACCGGCAAAGAGCGCGTGCCGGTGGAGAGCACCTGGCCGAGGGAGAGCCCGAAGCCGAGCAGGATGATCGACCCTTGGAGCACCTTCTTGGACGCGAACGAGATCCCCGGCTTGAAGCGGCTCGACGGCCGCTTGAGCATCGTGATGGCGATGCCGGAGACGATCGCGATGACGGGCGCACCGACGACCGGGACGAGTCCTCCCACGACCGTGGCGAGAGCGGCGAGAGCGACCGCGGCCGCCAGCCCGGGGAGAAGCGCAGGGACGCCGGCGAGCGGTCTCGCCCACGAGGTCGCTCCGAGGCGCACGGCGCCCGAGGGTGCGTCGACGTCGATCTCGTCCAACTCGTGAGCGGCAGGCACCGGCCCTCCTTCCAACGTGCAGTGTCGGGTCCGCGGCACGGCACGGGAAGGCACAACCTGCTGATGCGCCTCTAAGCGGCGCTTATGACGGTCCTGCAGCGGTCGGGCTCGCCGGACCGCTCACACGTCGACCAGCACCCTGCACCGCCATCCCCCCTCGTACGGGGCGATCGCCAGCGCGTGGTACGAAACCGCCTTGGGAACCGGCCCCACCAGGCCAACCTGGCGTGCCGAGACCACTTCCATGTCGCCGGCGAGGCCGCCGCCCTCCGCCTCGGCGAGGTGGAAGCGAACCGGGACGACGCCGAGCGCGTCCACGACATCGATGACCTCTTCGAGCAGCGACACCAGCGCGTCCTGCGGACCCGTCTCGGATGCAGACAGCGGCAGGACCGTCGTGCTCGCCGGATCGTGCACCTCGGCGAACGTCTCGACGAGGGCGAGCAACGCCTCGGTCACGCAGGCCGCCCGGTCGGGCCCCCACGCCTCGAGCAGGCAGTCCGCGGTGTGCGGCAGCTGCCGATGACCCGACCGCGAGGAGCGGCCCCAACGTGTCGTCAGTTGCGCGTCACCGGGACGTGGCGCTCGGCCTGACCCTTCGCCTTCTCCGGGACGGGGACCCGGACCTCCAAGATGCCGTCTTTGTACGCGGCGACGATCTTGGCCTCGTCGACCCCTTCGGGGAGGGGGAGGCTGCGGGCGAACGACCCGTAGCGCAACTCGTGACGGTGGAAGTGGCGCCCCGCCTTCTCCTTCTCCTCGGTGCGCTCCGCGGAGATGTGGAGCATGCCCTCGGAGATGGTGATCTCGACATCCTTGTCGGGGTCGATCCCGGGCAGTTCAGCACGCACGACGAGCGTGCCGTCCTCGCTGAACTCGTCGACCGCCACCACCCGGCGTCCCCAGCCGTCGCGGAAGATCTCGTCGAAGGCCCGCCACGGACCGAAGATCGGGAGCGGCCAGTTCTCCCTCATGGCTTGCGGGGTGCGTTCGATGTGTCGTTGCAGCACCATCGTTCCTCCTTCAGCGCGTGCATGCGGGACGCCGTCGGCAGGCGTCCTCGATCAGGCTTGTCCGGACGGGAGACCGCGAGTAGAGGCATTGGTCACGGCGACTCGCTGGCGAGGGGTGCTGCCCCGAGGCACTCGACACGGACCGCTCCGAGACGAAGTAGACAGACGAGGCAGAAGACGAAGGAGGAAGCGAGTGGCGGTCACCGGCCTGACATCGCTCGACACCGATCGGATCCGTGCGCAGTTCCCGGCGCTCGCCGGTGCGCCCGGCTCGGGCAAGCCGATCTTCCTGGACGCGCCGGGCGGGACCCAGGTACCAACGCGCGTGGTCACAGCGATGCGCCGGTACCTGCTCGAGTCCAACTCCAACACCGACGGCGCCTACGAGCTGAGCCGGCGTACCGACGAGCTGATCGCAACGGCCCGCCGGTACGGGGGCGCCTTCGTGACGGGGGAGCCCGACGGCATCGCGTTCGGTCAGAACATGACCACGCTCAACTTCAACCTCGTCCGCGCGGTGGGGCGGACCCTCGCCGCCGGGGACGAGATCCTCACGACCGCCCTGGACCACGACGCCAACATCTCCCCGTGGCTGCTGATGGCCCAGGACCGCGGGCTCGTGGTGCGGGAGGTGGGCATCACGCCGGAGCTCGACGTCGACCTCGGCGACCTGGGGGAGAAGCTCGGCGAGCGGACGCGGGTCGTGGCCTTCTGCCTCGCGTCCAACGCGGTCGGGACGGTCACCCGTGCCCGTGAGATCGCAGCCCTCGCCCACGACGCCGGCGCACTGGCGTGGGGCGACGCGGTGGCGTTCGCCCCGCACCGGCGCATCGACGTCGGTTCGCTCGGCCTCGACGTCGTGCTCTGCTCCCCCTACAAGTTCTTCGGTCCCCACCTCGGGATGGCCTGGGTCCGGCCCGACCTGGCACGAGAGCTCCCGGCCGAGCGGGTGCGTCCCGCGGCGGAGGTGCCGCCGGGCCACCGCTTCGAGACGGGGACGTTGAGCCACGAGGCCGTCGCCGGCTTCGTCGCCGCGCTGGACTACCTCGCGTCGTTGGGGTCGGGCGCCGACCTCTCGGCGAGGCTGGACGATGCCTACGAGCGCATCCACCGCCACGAGGGGGACCTCGCCGCAGCGCTCGGCGCTCGGCTCGGCGACCTCGACGGGGTGCGCATGGTCGGTCCCGCCGGCGACAGCCCGGCGCGGGTGCCCACCTTCGGCCTGGTCCCCGAGCGGGCGACGCCCCGCCGGCTGGCCACGGCCCTGGGCGAGGCGGGCATCTACACCTGGGACGGCAACTTCTACGCCAAGCGGGTGGTGGAGACGCTCGGGCTCGACCTCGACGAGGGACTCCTGCGCATCGGCATGGCGCACTACAACACGCTGTCCGAGGTCGACCGCTTCGCCGGCGTTCTCGCCGGGCTCCTCGAGTGACCGCCGCCGAGAGCGCCTCTCTCGGTCTGGAGCTCGGTTCCTGGGGGTCGCGTCAGCGGGTGTGGGGCACGCACGCGTCGAGCTGGAGCCACTCCCCGAAGGTCTCGCAGCTTTTGTCGATCCGGTAGAGCACCGAGGTGACCGCCGAGAACTGGAACACCGTGGCGTCGAGCTGCGACAGGAGGAGGTGGGACCCGGCGCTCGTGCTCGCGTTGGGGATCACGGGACGAAGGTCGGCGAAGTCCACGATCGCCTCGCCGGAGCCGAGGGTGACGCCCCGGACGTCGCCGGCCGTCGCGCTGGAGAACCAGCTCGTGAGCCCTGCCGTGACCTCGGGCGCGGTCGGGCCGGCGAGCAGCTGGTCGAGGGTGGTCCGCATGACGGCGGTGCTGGTCGGGACGAGGCGATAGGTGGGGACGGGCGCGGCATCGATGCCGCACGAGTAGAAGACCGTCACCACCATTTGGCCGGCCGGTGCCGCCGGCCGGGTCATGGCGTAGTCGGGGCAGGCCGTCGTCGGCACGAGCGGCGTCGACGGGGCGAAGCCGACACGCACGACCGTCGCCTCGAAGAGGTGGCCGTCCTTCATGGAGACGGTGGAGAGAACCAGCGCGCCGCGCGCCGCGCTCGGGGTGCTGAAGGCGATGGAACCGTCGAAGGGCCCCATCGCCCCCATCGACCCGCCCATGGCGTGGCCGGTACCGATCGGAACGCGTGCGCCGTCCTGGCGGACCTCCACGTTCACCTGCGCCTCGAAGGCGGTGCTCATCCCTTGGAGCCGTACCGGCGACGCGATCGCGCTCGAGGCCGCCGGGATGTCGAGGCGGATGTCGGGCGTCGAGGACCCGAGCACCCACCAGGTGCCTGTGATGCGGTGCAGCTGCACGGTCGTGGGCACGCCCGTGGAGGTCGCGCGCACCTCTAGGGTTCCCGATTCGGAGCCCGAAGCGACGAAGCGGCTGAGGACCGGGTCGACGAATCCCACGTAGTCGACGGCGAACGCCCGGGCCGCCGCGACCGGATGGACGAAGCGGATCCCCGATGCCGGTGTTGGGTAGACGGCCGCCGCCAGGCCGCTGGCCACACCAGGCGGCACGGTCGTCGACGGGGGAGTGGTCGTGGTCGTCCCGGGCGGCAAGGTCGTCGTGGGCGTCGTCTCGGGGCCTGTGCCCCCGGTGGCGACGAGGACCCCGGCGGCCAACGCCGCCGCGGCGACCGCGGCGAGCACGCCGAACAGCCAACGTCTTGGATGCGCGCCGCCGGCCGGCGGGCGGCCGCCGGGGGGTCGCGCTCCGCCGGCGGGTTGACCGCCACTCGGTGGAGCCGCTGGGGCTGGGGGCGTGACGATGGCCATTTGGCACCTCCGAACTGGAGCGACGCCGCTGGATCCAATGTGGGTCCGCCCGCCCCCCGGCAGTAGGGTCGATCGTCACGTCGCCGCCGCTCGACGCGGGCGGTCACCCGGGCGGCGGACGCACGACGGATGGCCCCGTGCGACGGCCCCGTGCGACGGCCCCGTGCGACGGCCCCGTGCGACGGCCCCGTGCGACGGCCCCGTGCGACGGCCCTCAGCTCCCCTTTGAGCGGCTCCGGAGCGCCCGTCGCTGCGGCAGGTCGTTGCGCAGCGTGGACAGGACGATCGCCGCGCCGATCACCGCGGCAACCCCGACGAAGACCACCGTGAACGCGGAGATGCCCCACCAACGGGGGCCGTGTGACGACACCTGGAAGATCGCCGCTGCGAGCACAAAGGCGGCGACGGCCAGTCCGGCCGCGGCACGGTTG
Organism: Actinomycetes bacterium; assembly: GCA_021850345.1. Next base: position 9,137 of record JAJZMN010000202.1, read on the forward strand.
GCCAGCTTCTGGACGCTCCGCATGATCTCGCGCTCGTCCATCCCCTCGACCCGGATGTGGATCCTCCCGTCGGCGAGCGACTCGAGGAGCCGGTTCATCCGCTCGGGGAAGCGTTCGGCGAGCTCCTTGGCGTCCAGGGCAGCCGAGACGAGGCGGCTCGGGGAGGCCGCCGAGAGGAGCTGGTCGCGAGTCAAGGACGCCATGTGCTCACGGATCGCGGCCGCCGGCCGGTAGGTCGGGGCGAGGCGGCGCGCGACGTCGTCGAGGTTGAGCAGCGCCTTGCCGACCATCGAAAGCTCGGGTGCGGGACGCAGGCCGTTGCGCAGCGCGAGCCGTGCGAGCTCGGCGAGCTGCCTCCCGACTTCCATCCCCTCGACGTCAGCGCCGTCGAGCGTCACCACGAGCGCGGAGACGTCCCGTTGCAAGCCGTTGCGGTCGAAATCGTCGAGTCGCTCACCGGCGCGTTCGAGTGCGGTGGCCACGTCGGCGCCGCGTCCTTCGCCGAGTGCGGCGAGCATCCGCACCAGCGCGTCGCGCAGGTCGGGCGAGAGCCGACCCGTCATACCCAGATCGAGCAGGGCCAGCTGGCGGTCGAAGGTGAGCACGACGTTTCCCGGGTGAGGGTCGGCGTGGTACACGCCGCGCACGAGGATCTGGTCGAGGTACGCCTTGAACAGCTGGCTCACGAGAATCTCGCCCTCCGCGGCGGGCACCGCTGTGGTGCCGAGGCTGCCGACGTTGGTGCCTTCGACCATCGTCATGACGAGCAGGCGCGCGGTCGAACGCTCCTCGACGGGCTCGGGCGTGACCAGGCGGTCGTAGGGCCCGACGACTTCGGCGAGCATCCGCAGGTTGGCCGCTTCGTGCCGGTAGTCGAGCTCGTCGAGCACGGCGCGGCGGAACTCCTCGACCATGGCGGTGAGCCCGGCGCGCCGTGCCGCCCCGACGTGCTCGTCGAAGGTGGCGGCGAGCTCGCTGATCACGTCCATGTCCTCGAGGATCTGGGAGCGGATGCCCGGCCGCTGCACCTTCGCGGCGACCACGCGTCCGTCGCGGAGGGTCGCCCGGTGGACCTGGGCCATCGACGCGGAGCCGAGTGGCTCGGGGTCCACGTCGATGAACACCGCCGAGAGCCGGGTCCCGAGCTCCTCTTCTGCGACCTGGCGGACGACGTCGAAGGGAACGGGCTCGGCGTGGTCCTGGAGCGTCCGCAGGGCCTCGGTGTAGGCGACCGGGAGGAGGTCGACGCGGCTCGAGAGCAGTTGGCCGAGCTTCACGTAGGTGGGGCCCATGCCCTGGAGCTCTTGGACCAGCTTCTCGGCGTCCTCCCGCAGCGCCTCGTCCTCGGCAGCCCCGCC
>JAJZMN010000161.1 GCA_021850345.1 Actinomycetes bacterium
CGAAACGACAAAGGGAACCGGTCAAGCCAGTGGCACTTCGCAACAGCGGTGGTCTCGTTCTCGACGACTGCCGCCCAATGCCTGCCTCCTGGCGGTGGTCAACCAGGAGGACGCAATGAACAACAGGATCAGCCGTGCTCTGCCGAAGGTGTTCGGCATCTTGGGGGCGGGCGTGCTCGTGACGGGATCGCTCCTGACCTTGCCCTCGCTGGTGCAGATTGCCGGCGCGACGGGCACACCCACACCAGGGCCGCCGACGACGACGCATCACGTCCAGCCGATCGCCACGACAGGCAACATCACCTCGTGCCCGAGCGGGACCACTTTCCTCGTCACGTCAAGCCCCGTCAGCGGCACGTACTCGACAGGTGCCACCTACTTCGACGTGACGGTCACATCGACACTGAAGTACCTCAGCTTCACGACGGACTCGCCCAGCTTCACCGTCTACGTGAAGGGCGGAAACGCTTACGACACGTATGACTACACGACGGCGGCGTACCCATCAGACACCGGCCTGCACGCGCCATTGGTAGGGACGACAAACATCCCGGACATCAGCCACTACGTGGTCTGCGGGCAACCCGCTGTGACCCCCGTCAAGGCAACGCCGACGCTCACGACGGGCGCGAGCGGCCCGACCACCTTGGGTTCGGCGATCCACGACACCGCCACGCTGACGGGGGGCAACGCACCGACCGGGACGATCACCTTCAAGGTGTTCAGCACAACGTCGTGCGCGACCCCGATCACGACCTTCGTCACACGAGGCACGGCGGTCTCAGGGACGGGGACCTACACATCGGCGTCCTTCACCCCGGCCGCGGCGGGGACCTACTACTGGACCGCGCGCTATTCGGGTGACACGAACAACAACTCGGTGACAGAGCCGTGCGGTGCGCCGACAGAGTCGTCGACGGTCACCGTCCCCGCGCCCCCAGCGCGGACGACCCCGACCCTCAGCACCACAGCGGGCACGGTGTCGGTGGTGGGAACCGCGAGCCACGACACCGCCACCCTCTCGGGCGGCAACGCACCGACCGGGACGATCACCTTCAAGGTGTTCAACACAACAGCGTGCCACAGTGCCGTGCCCGGCTTCGTGACAACGGGTGCGACCGTGAAGGGCACAGGGAACTACGTTTCCGCATCGTTCGTCCCGACTGCGGCGGGGACCTACTACTGGACCGCGAGCTATTCGGGTGACGCGCACAACAACCCGGTGAGTGAGCCTTGCGGTGGGCAGAACGAGTCGGTCCTGGTGAAGTCGAGCGCCCCGGCGACAGGAGCCAAGACAGCCAAGCTCGAGGTCGTCAAGTCCTCGACGCCGCCGTCGGGCTCGTCGGTGGCGCCCTCGACCGGCGTCACCTACACCCTGGCGCTCACCGACACGGGCACAGGCCCAGCGACCGATGTCACCGTGACCGACACAGTCCCCGCGGGCACGAGCTACGTGGCCTCATCGGCCACCTGCAACGGGATCGCCGGCTGCAACGTGTCCGAGAGGTCGGGCAAGGTCACCTGGACAGGGATCGATTTGGCGGCGGGCCAGACGGTGACGGTCAGCTTCGGGGTCACGGTCAACACGACCGACACCAACGGCCAGAAGATCGACAACGTCGCCATGTTCACCAACGAGGGGACCCCGCACTGCACGGCAGCAACGTGCCACACCAACACCGTCACACTGACGGTGGTGCGCAAGGCATCTGCGGCGACAAGCTCCACGCCCCCCTCGACAGTGACTCGTACCCCGACGCTGACCACCACACCGACGAGGCTGGCGCCGACAGCGGCGCTCAGCACGCCGACGCGGATCTCCGAGGCGACCACAGTGCACACCGGCGAGCCGTGGGCAGGGTCCCTGTGGGCCGAGATCGGCGTGCTCGGCGCCGGCTTGAGCCTTCTCGGCATCGGCGAGTGGCTGCGGCGCCGGCGCCCGAGGCACGCCGGCCAGTAGCCCCGAGGCACGCCGGCCAGTAGCTCGGCACCGAGGCGCGCCCGACCCATGTCGGGCGCGCCTCGGCACCACGCCGGCACGGACGCCGGTGCGACGACTGAGACAGAGATGAGAAAGACCCCGTCCTCCCAGCACGTCCGGCCGGCATCCCTCGGTGTGCGCCGATGGCGGCGTACTTCCCGGGCCTTGTTTGCCCTCGGCCTGCTGCTCGTCCTCGGCGTCGGGTCCTGGCAGCTCTACGCCTCGCTGTGGACCGCGCACGCCGAACATGCAGGAAAGGCGCTGATCCACGCGTTCTCGAGCGGTCACCGTCTTGACGAGCCCGTCAGGCGCACCGCGGGGCCGGCCACATCGGGCTCGCTCGCGTCGTGCACCGCCAGCGCTCCAGGGTCGCGCGCGCGGCACCGTTCCACACCGGTCCATGGGCTCCTCGAGATCCCGAAGCTGGGGGTCGAAGCCCCGGTCGAGCAAGGGATGGGCGAGGCACAGCTCGCCGTGGCGGTCGGTCACAATCCACACTCGGCGTGGCCGGGGGAAGCCGGTGACGCCGTTCTCTACGCACACGACGTGAGCTACTTCAGTTCGATCTCGAAGCTGAAGGCCGGCAATGCGATCCGCTACGTGACGCCGTGCACCACGTACGACTTCAAGGTGACGTCGCACGCCGTCGTCCGTCAGGGCGCTCCCCTCTTCAACACGGCGGGATCCTCGGTCACTCTCGTGACGTGCTGGCCGACGGACGCCCTCTGGTTCACGCCGGACCGCTACCTGGTAACGGCGACCGAGGTCTCGACGCAGACGACCGGCCCGCGCACCGCCACGTACCACGAGGCATTCACCCCTCCGTCAGTGCCCGTTCCTCCAGGGCTCGTCTCCCAGGGCGTCACGCTCACGACGTACGACCTCCCGATGGGGACGCTCACCCTCACGGGGACCCCGGACCGCGCCTGGTCACAGACCACCGAGCCGCTCCTCGTCGAGGAGGCGGCCGTCGAGGCCTTCATCGCCGGGGTGCGCTCCCTTGCCGAGGACCAGCTGTCCTGGTGGCGCAAGATCGCCCCGGGCGCCAGGCCGCCTTCCCCGCTCGTGGGTGCAGGCAATCCGCAGTACGCCGGCCCGACCGACGTCGTCGAGCGTGCTCGAGGCACGGCCGTGTCGTCGGTGACCCTGACCGATTCCGTGTTGATGGCGGGCGGCGCCCGACCGGGCCGTTACTCGATGACCGTAGACGAGGTGATCAAGGGCAAGTCCCTCACGATCTCGCGCTGGTGGATGACGCCGCGCTGAGTCCCTCTCCACTGGCGCGGAGCACCCTCACCAACTCGGGCACAACGACTCGGGTGCCAGCGGTGTCAGCGCGCGAATCCGAGCCGGGCACGGTAGATGAATCGCCAAGGCTTCTCCTCGTCGCCCAGGCGGGCGTGCACCAGGCGTTCGAAACGGTCGACACCCAAGTCGTCGTCGACGAGCCCGTGACGTCGAAGCACCTGGTAATCACCCTGGCTCTTGAGAAGCCCGACGAAGCGGGCCGCGTCGCCCCTCTCGCTCGAGGCCAACGCGATCTCCCGGCACCATGCGAACACGCCCGAGGCGCGCATCCGTTCCAAGTGGCCCAACTTCGACCAGCTCCGCGTGCCTTCGGCGAGCCGGCGGTTCCGGTGATCGTCGATGCCTGAGTAGACGGCAAGCTCCCGTTCCGAGCGGGAGGCGGGAGCTCGCAAGGCGTCCGCGTCCACGCCTTCGGCGACGCGGGCCTCGACCACCTGGACCTGGCGTCTGCAATCGTCCCACGCCTGCTCAGCGATGTGGTCTCCTACGACCGGCGGCCAGTCGCAGTCGATCGCGGCGAAGACGCCACCGGGTCTCAGGATGCGGGCGACTTCCCGGAAGGTGGGCTCAGGCTCCATCCAATGCAGGGCCTGTACCGCAAGGACGGCATCTGCTGCACCGGAAGGGACCCCGGTCTCGTGCGACCAGCCTTTCGCGAAGGAGACCCCTGCGTCAGCTCGCCGCTCGGCGATCTCTCGCATGTCCTCGCTGGGTTCGACACCGATGACCTCGGCGGCCCAGCCCGCTGCCCACCGGGTCGACAGCCCCGTGCCGCTGCCGAGATCGACGACGAGCTTCGGCGAAGCGCCGCAGTACGAGACGATCAGCTCTCCGAGCTCGGCCGGCGGCACCGGCCGTACACCGTCGTACAGGTCGCTGAACCCTCGAAACCTGTCTGCCCCGGCCTGCAAGCCGCCATCAGTCACCCGGCCAGTCTCGCGTACCGAGACGGCGGGCTTGTCGTGAGGACCCAACCGAGGCTCGGGCCCTGAGCACCGCCCGCGGGGCGTTACGGTTGCGGCACCCGGCCAGACGGTCGAGCGGCAGAGAGGAGCTCAGTCGATGTCGAGGGCGGCGCTTCGATCGGCCATGGAGCCGTTCTCGATCGCGGCGTTTCGCTCGGTGTGGCTGGGGGCGCTCTCGGGAAACTCGGGCCGCTTCGCGGTCATCCTGGTCGCCGGCTGGGAGGCATTCCGCCAGGGCCACCACTCGGCAATCTGGCCGAGCCTGGTCAGCATGGTGATTCTCTTGCCGACGGCCGTGTTCGGCCTGGTCTCGGGCGGTTTGGCGGACCGCTTCAACCGGGCGGCGCAAGCGGCGACCGGCCAGGCGATGGCCGCGGTCGCCACCGCCGCCGCCGCCATCTGCATCTTCACCCACGTGGCGAGCCTCGCCACGACCCTCGGAGCCGCAGCCCTCGTCGGTCTGGCCAACTCGGTCCAAGGTCCCGCCTGGCAGGCGCTCATCCCAAGCCTCGTCGGCAAGGAGCGCATGGTCAGTGCCGCGCTGTCGACGCGGATCGCCCAGCAGGGTTCGGAGCTGGTCGGCCCGGCCATCGGCACGGCGATCTTGACCACTGCGGGACCGGGATGGACGTTCGTCGCCTGCTCACTCTTCTACTGGGCGGCCATGGTGATGCTGGCCCGGGTCCGCCGGCAGGCTCGGCCGGCCCTGCGCGCTGGCGCGACCACGATGTGGCACGAGGTACGGGCCGGAGTCTCCTACCTCAAGACCACGTCCCCGCTCGGCCTGCTCTTCGTGTGGGTCACCCTCCACTGCTGCCTCACGATGGCCACCTTCGGGATCCTTCCCACGATCGCCACGGTCAATTTCGGTGGCGCCGCCGGCGTCTACGGGCTCCTGCTCACCGCATTCGGCGCGGGGTCCATCGTCGGGCCGCTGCTCGCCATGGGGATGTCGCACCGCACGCGCCCGGCCACCATGCTCTGGGTCACGGGCGTGCTCTCCGGCGCCCCGCTGATCGTCGTCGGGTTGAGCCACCTCGAGTGGCTGGCAGTCGTGATGGAGTGTCTCGCCGGCGTCGGCCAGGCCGTCTTCATGGCCGTGATCTACGCGAGCGTCCAGACCTGCGCGCACGACGCCATACGCGGCCGGGTCGCGAGTATCCAGCTCACGAGCACCACCGGCGCGATGGGATTGGCCAGTATCGGCTGGGGTGCGTTGGTCGGCGTGGCGTCGGCCGGTCTCCTCCTCGCGATCCCGGGGGGACTCTTCGTGCTCGTCTGCGTCGCGCTCGCCCGGCGAGTGCCCGGGCTGAACCGGGAGGTCGACAGGCACGCTGGGCACGACGCTGCTCCCACGCCGATCGACGCCGCCCCCTCGATGGCCTGAGCCGGTGGCGAGTGGAAGGCGACGGAGCTTCAGACTGGGTGTGGCGCGTCCAGCGTGTGTGGGTGCTCGAAGTGGACGGTGCGGTAGTACTCGACGAGGCGCGCGACGAGGCGATCGGGATCGGCGTCGAAGAGCACCTTTGCCCCGGTCTCCTTCGCCAGGTGACCGACCACCTCACCGACCATGTCGGCCACCCCGTGGGTACCCGTCAGCACGCCGATGAGGCGCCCCTCGTCATAGGCGATGGCGAACTCCCCCAGCGTCCCCGAGTGGCCACCGACGATCACCACGATGTCCGAGGAACGAATGTTGACGACCTCTCTTCCCATGAGGCCGGACCCCGTGTAGATGAGCGCCGCGAACCCTTCGGTGGGAGAGGCATATCGCTCGACGTGCTCCTTCTCGGAAAGTGCCGGAGAGATGCCGAGCACCAGACCGCCGTGTGCCGCCGCCCCCAGCACCGCTTCTTGTGGAAGGCCGGGGCAGGCGCCGGTGACGAGCGTGCAGCCGGCCTCCGCGATGGCACGCCCGAGCGCACGCGCCCGCGCGGCGATGGACGGATCGATGTACCCGCTGGCAGAGCCCATCACACCGACGACGAGCGGCCGGGCCGTTCGGTTCGCACGCTGGGCGGCCCGGTCGGGCGTTCCGTCTTCCCACCGCTCCGCGCCCGGGAGGCTGCTCATCACCTCATCACCGCCGGTCCACTCGGACGCGCTCGCCCTGGGTCGGGACGACTGCGTTCCAGCCCAGCTTGTCGGCGAGTTGCTGCGCCATGGCCTCGGCTGCAGCCTCTTCCCCGTGCACCAGGTAGCCAGTGTCGGGGGCGGACACCGGGCGCAGCCACTCGGTGAGCTCGACGCTGTCCGCGTGCACGGAGAACGCGCCCAGTTCGACCACCTGTGCTCGGACCGGCACGTACTGGCCGAGCAGTTTGACGCTTCGCGCCCCGTCGGCCAATTGCCTGCCGCGCGTACCTTCCGCCTGGTACCCGGGAAGGATGACGGTGCATCTCGAGTCGGGCAGGCAGCGGGCGAGGTGGTGGAGGACACGGCCGCCGGTCGCCATACCGGATGCCGAGATGATGATCGAGGGATAGCCGATCTCGTTGAGGGAGCGGGACTCGTCCGGGGTGCGGAGCTCGTGGAGCTCGCCGGACACCTCGAAGGGATCGGTTGCGTCGGAGAGCCGGACGTCGGGCGCGTGCGCGGCGATCGCACGCCGGTAGACGTCGAGGACCGCGAGCGCCATGGGGCTGTCGGCGAAGATGGGGAGCCTCGGCACCTTCCCTTCGGTCACCAGCCGTCCGAGCGCCATGAGCAGCACCTCGGTCCGGTCGACGGCAAACGACGGGATGACGACCGTCCCACCGTGCCGCGCCGTTCGGACGATCGCGTCGGCCATTCGGTCGAGCGCCTGTCCCTCTGGCTCGTGCAGGCGGTTGCCGTAGGTCGACTCGACGAGGAAGACGTCCGCCGCAGGAGGGGTCTCAGGCGCCCGGAGAATCGGATGATCGGGGCGGCCGACGTCGCCGCTGAAGAAGAGCCGGTACGGTGCCGCGCCGTCGAGCGTGACCAGCGCGCTCGCGGAGCCGACGATGTGGCCCGCCGATCGGAGCTCGACGCGGATGCCGTCCGCCACCTCCGTCGACGTGTGGTAGTCCACCGTGCGGAACCGCTCGAGCACCGCGGCCGCGTCCTCGCCGGTGTACAGCGGCAGGGCGGGGCGGTGCTTGGAGAACCCCTTGGTGTTGGCGTAGGCCGCCTCTTCCTCTTGCAGGTGGGCGGCGTCGGGCAGGACGATGCGTGCGAGCTCGGCGGTCCACGGCGTGCACACGATCGGACCGGCGAACCCGTCGCGCACCAGTGCGGGGAGGTAGCCGCAGTGGTCGACGTGCGCGTGGGTGAGGACCACGGCGTCGATCGTGGGCGGGTCGACGGGAAACGGCTCCCAGTTCCGCTGTCGTAGCTCCCGCAGGCCCTGGAAGAGGCCGCAGTCCACGAGCACCCGAGCGCCGTTCGCCTCGAGGAGGAACCTGCTGCCGGTGACGGTTCCTGCCGCTCCAAGGAACGAGAGAATCGGTGGCTGTCGCACTGCAGGTCCGGTCGAGCCCATACCGCCAATGTCGGCTCGCCCGGCTGGTCTTGCTAGGGCACAAGGTCACGGGCCCCCGAGCGCGGCGTGGCCCGCCCCGAGCGCGGCGTAGCCCACCCCGAGCGCGGCGTGCCGGCCCGGCCGCTTACGCGAAGTGGTCGGTCCAGGTGTGGCCGTCCCAATAGCGTTGGCGACCCTCGGGCGTCGGGTACCAGCCGGCAGGCGGCAGGCCGGTGCCCGCCTGTGTGCCATGAGCGGCGCCTCCCCCGTAGCCAGGCGGCGAGCCGTAGCCAGGCGGCGAGCCGTAGCCAGGCGGCGAGCCGTCGCCAGGCGACGACCCGTAGCCGGAAGAGCTCGTCACCTGGGCTCGGAGGGCCCGCAGCTCACGCAGGACCGGCCAGTCCGCGAAAGCGAAGACGAGCGCCATCACGAGACCCACGACCGGCACGAAGGCGATCAGCACCCACCAGCCCGAGTACCCGGCCTTGGACACGACCTTCACCGCGGCGACGATCGAGATCACCACGATCGCCGCGTACACGATCACGAGAACGCTGGCGGCACCGGCGAAGCCGGCATTGCTGCTGGCAATCACCGGACGCACCGCCTGCACGTTCCTCGCAGGTACCGGCCTGTGGTCATCTCTCCTCCTCCAACCCAACGACGCGCCGAACGCCAGAGCACCCTGACGGCTCCCGGTGTGAGTCGCCGACGCCAGGGCTACAGATCTAGTACAGGCGCCTGCCGCGCGCGCGGAGCCAGACGACGGCGGCAAGCCGCCACGATGATCCGTGCTCCCCTCGGTACGCGCCCTATGACCGGGCTGCGACCACCAAGAAGCGCCGTTGACGGACGACGAGCGGCGCATGTTGCATCCCGGCATGGACACGGCGGAGCGCGGCCTCGTGCTCGGACAGGTCGAAGCCCGGGAGTGCCCAGCCGACCGCACGGAGATACCAGATCAACGCCCCGACGTCGAAGAAGGTCTGGTGCTCTTCGCCTGCCTCGGCGGTGACGACGTGAAGCCCGGCCGCGCGGAGTTGGCTCACCGCGAGCGGCAGCCACGACTCGGGTTGTTCGGGGACCTCGAGCCCGAGCGCACGGGAGAAGTCGTCGTACGAGTGAAGGTCCACCTGCTGGGTGACGAACCGCCCTCGGGGCTTCAGCACTCGGAAGACCTCGGCGGCCAAGAACGACTCGTGCCGGTTGGCGACGCAGTCGAACACCCGATCTGCGTAGGGCAGCCGACCGCGGATGCCATCCTGCGCGTCGTCGTCTGGAGCCCCTTCGACCTGGACGACGGGGATCCCGTGCGGTCGCAGGTTCGCGGCCGCCAGCGCAACGTTGGGAGGGAACGCCTCGTCCGCGATCGTCTTGGCGGCCCGTCGGGGGATGCGGAGCAAGGCTTCTCCGCCGCCGGTCCCCATGTCGAGCATCCGTTCTGCACGCGCTGCGGCCTCCGAGACGACCTCGGCGTAGCGCCAGGGCAGCGCCCGCGTGATCGGCGCCCGCTCCCGCAGCCAGCTGAAGTCCCAGCCTTCGAAAGGCTGCGAGCAGGCTTCGGCGACGAGGTCCTCGAAGCTCCGGGCCGATGACACACCGGTATTCATGCCACATTCATGCCGCAATACACGGAAGACAGCCCGCACGGTCGCGCAACCTGTCGACCTGTCGATAGCCTCACACGGTGCCCGGCGACCCTACGGCCCCGACGTGGCCGCTCTTCGGGATCACCATCTCGGTTGGCGAGGTGTCGCTCCGCCCAGTCCGTGAAGCTGATCTCGAAACGCTCGTGTCCCTCCTCCCAGACGACGTGGAGCACGACCCGTCCTCGACCATGCTCGAAGGGTTGGACCTCGGTGAGAACCGGCGCCGGCTGCTCATGCAGTCCTATTGGCGTAGCTGGGGATCCTGGTCGGTCGACGACTGGTACCTGCAATTCGCGGTCGCCCACCTGGGACGCCTCGTCGGCGTCCAGACCCTCGAGGCGGTCCACTTTCCCGCGCTCCGAGTCGTCGACTCCTCGTCGTGGCTCGAGCCCGGCTCTCGTGGCCGCGGGGTCGGCCGAGCCATGCGAACGGGCGTGCTGGCCCTCGCCTTCGACCATCTCGGAGCGACGGCCGCGGTGTCGTCGGCGCGCGAGGAGAACGCCCCCTCCCTCGGGGTCTCGCATGCACTCGGCTACGAGGACAACGGGGTGGAGAGGAGCCTGTCGCCGTCGGGACCGTGCACGCTGCGTCGCATGCTCCTCACCCGAGAGACCTGGCGCTCCTCCGGGCTCGGTGCAGCCGCCACCGTGACGGGCCTCGACGCTTGCGCGCCCTGGTTCGGTGTCGAGCCCGAGCAGTGACCTGCCGCGCAGTACGGTGCAGCCGGTGACCGCGACGAGTGACCCGGCGGGCCCCGCGCTGGCAGGCGCGAAAGCCGGAGGGAGCGAGCCGGCGGACGCCCAGTTCGGTCCGCACCGGTTCTCTGCCGGCGAGTCCGGAGGAGATGCACGTCTCCGCGGCGCACGGATCGAGGTCGCCGACCTGCGCGGGACCGACGGCACCCTGTACGTGTGCAATTTCGCAACTGCGAGAACGCCGACGACGTGAGGACCTTGCCGTCCTCGAGGCGCGGTAGGCCAGGTCGATGGTCGGAGGCTCACCGATGGTCGGAGGCTCACCGGTCGGGCTCCACCTCGAGCCAGTGCCTGCTCGATTCCACCACTTCGATCTCGGGATGCGACCAGACGAACCGCTCGGTGCGGTCGA
>JAJZMN010000205.1 GCA_021850345.1 Actinomycetes bacterium
GCATCTTTGATCGCGGCCTCGAACGGTCCGCGGCAGGCCTCGACGAGCTCCGCGGTCAGCTCGTTGAACTTCGCGCGGGTGAGCTGGACGTCGAGGTGCTTGGGGCCCTCGGAGGTCGCGGTGATGAAGGGCAGGTTGATCTGGGTCTGCTGAACGCTCGACAGCTCGATCTTCGCCTTCTCAGCGGCTTCCTTCAGGCGCTGGAGCGCCATCTTGTCGTTGGAGAGGTCGACGCCCTCGGTGTCCTTGAACGTCTTGACCAGCCAGTCGATGACCTTCTGGTCCCAGTCGTCGCCGCCGAGGTGGGTGTTCCCCGACGTCGACTTCACCTCGAAAACGCCTTCGCCGATCTCGAGGATCGACACGTCGAAGGTGCCGCCGCCCAGGTCGAAGACGAGGACCGTGTGGTCCTTCTCCTCCTTGTCGAGGCCGTAAGCCAACGCGGCGGAGGTCGGCTCGTTGATGATGCGCAGGACCTCGAGACCCGCAATCTGGCCTGCCTCCTTGGTGGCGGTGCGCTGCGCGTCGTCGAAGTAGGCGGGAACGGTGATGACCGCCTGGGTGACCGTGTCGCCGAGGTAGGCCTCGGCATCGCGCTTCAGCTTGCCCAAGATGCGCGCGGAGATCTCCTGTGCCGTGTACTTCTTTCCGTCGATGTCGATCGTCCACGAGGTGCCCATGTGGCGCTTCACGGAGCGGATCGTGCGGTCCGGGTTCGTGATCGCCTGACGCTTGGCGACCTCGCCGACGAGGACCTCGCCGGCCTTGGAGAACGCGACGACCGATGGGGTCGTCCTGCCGCCCTCGGCGTTGGGGATGACGACGGGCTCGCCCGCCTCCAGCACGCTCACCACGGAGTTCGTGGTCCCCAGGTCGATTCCGACCGCCCTTGCCATGGCACTACCTACCTCTCTCGCGCCATGCCGGCGCGTCGAATGCCTGTACCTCGTTCGTGTCCATCAGTATAACAAACTTGAGTGTCATTGTGACAGCTTGGTTGATGCGTATGAGCACAGGATAGAGGCTGCCTTCCACGCCGGCGCCGCCCGTGTCGGCGGCGCCGGTCGGGCCGCGGCCGATCGGAGCGTCCGGTGGCACTTCGGGCGCCAGCGTGACCGGGCACCGTGCGTGACCGAATGCGACCGGCCCAGAGACCTCGGTCGACCTCGGTCACTTGGCGGGCCACATGGCGGGTCACTTGGCGCGACGGGAACGCCGCGTCAGTCCCACCCCCGGGCGCGCTCGACCGCCCGGAGCCACAGGGCGTACGACGCGTCGGCGGTCACTCGGTCGACGCGGGGAGTGCACTCGATCGCCGGCTCCCAACGCGAGACGAGCTCCTCCAAGTCCCCAGAGACCCCTTCTGCGAGACCGGCGAGCATCGCGGCACCGAGCGCAGTCGACTCGATCGATCGAGGGCGGACGACCGGCACCTGCAATTGGTCTGCCTGGAGCTGAAGGAGGAGCTCCATGACCGCCGCTCCACCATCGGCGCGCAGCTGGGGAATCGGCGAACCGAGGGCGTCGGTCACCGCCTCCACCATGTCACGCACGCCGAAGGCCATCGCCTCGACCACCGCCCGGGCGAGCTGCGCGCGACCGACCCCGCGCGTGATCCCGATCGCCGTCCCCCGTGCGTGCGGGTCCCACCATGGGCTGCCGAGCCCGGCGAACGCCGGCACCAGGACCAGGCCACCGGCGTCGCCAACCGACGCGGCGAGGGGTCCGACTTCCTCGGCATGCTCGATCACTCCGAGACCGTCGCGCAGCCATTGGATCGCCGCCCCCGCGACGAACGTCGACGCCTCGATGGCGTAGGCGACGTCTGGCCGGCCGGCGCGGCTCCCATGGCCTCCGAGGTCCCACGCGACGGTGACGAGCACGCCGTCGTGCGGGGCGGGACACGACGAACCCGCGTGCACCAGCAGGAAGCTCCCAGTCCCATAGGTCACCTTCGCCATGCCGAGGTCCACGCACCCCTGGGCAAACAAGGCTGCCTGCTGATCGCCGATCACGCCACTGATCGGCACGCCGGCCAGCGCGTCGAAAGATCTGCGCGCCGAGCGGCCCGCGACATGGCGAGCGGCCACCGTGCCGACGCGACCGCACGACGGCCGCACCTCGGGCAGGGCGGTCGTAGGGATCCCGAAGACGGCGCAGAGCTCAGGTGTCCATGCTCGAGCGCGGATGTCGAAAAGCAGCGTGCGCGACGCGTTCGACACGTCGGTCACGAACACGTCGCCTCCGGTGAGGCAGAAGAGGAGCCACGCGTCCACGGTGCCGAGGCACAGGACGCCAGGGGCCAGGTCGCCGTTGCGGAGGCCTCCCTCTTGCAACAGCCACTCGAACTTCGTCGCAGAGAAGTACGGGTCCAGGACCAGCCCCGTGCGCTCACGCACGAGCGGAAGCAGCCCGGCGCGTGCGAGCTCTTCGCATCGCGCCGCAGTTCTCCGGTCCTGCCACACGATGGCTGCGTGGAGAGGTCGACCGCTCTTGCGGTCCCACGCCACGGCGGTCTCCCGCTGGTTCGTGAGCCCGATCGCCGCGATGGTCTCTCCCCGGGCGTCGAGCGCACTTGCCACCTCCGCCAGCGTCTCCACCACATGGGACCAGATCTCTTCGGGATCCTGCTCGACCCACCCAGGTCTCGGAAAGTGCTGCGTGAGGGTCCGGTACGCGACGGCCGTGAGGGCACCGGACTCGTCGAAGGCGACCGTGCGCACGCCGGTCGTCCCGGCATCGATGGCGAGCACCGAGGCCACGACTCTGAAAGCTACCGAGCGACGGACACCTCCAGGATCCACGGCAGTGGCCTCACAGCCGGCCTTCACCCAGGGAGCACCAACGAGGACTGCTCCGGACTGCGGCACCGCGAGGACTCCCCATCGATCATGCACCGCTCGATCGCGCCGCATCAGCGCGGCGCTCCTCGACCATCGGTCGTCCCGAGACCATGGCGCGCCGCGCGAGCCCGCACCGGTCCCAGCGAGCAGGCGACCTACACTCGGTGCCGGCCTGAATGCCGCAAGAGGGGAGCGCAGCTGTAAGCGGGATGGGACGGCGGGCACACGGCAGGAGGCGGCGAGCTCGCCGGGGAGCGGTCACGGCGGGAGTGGCGCTCCTCGTCGCGGCCGGGGTCTGGTACGCAGCCATCGGGCATAGCGAGCTCTCCAACGGGTCGCCGAGCACCACGACCACGCGCGCCCCGGCGACCCTCCCCGCGCCCCGGAGCACGACCACTGCTCCTGCACCGAGGACCACCACGTCGTCGTCGGCCGCGGCACCGCAGGCGATCGGCACTTTCAAGGTCACGACAGCCCGGCTCACACTCGTCGAAGACCCCGGACCCTCCCAGCGGTCC
Source organism: Actinomycetes bacterium (assembly GCA_021850345.1). The sequence goes on from JAJZMN010000205.1 coordinate 3,362, forward strand.
CTGCCGACGACGATCTGGTTCCCCGTGGTCGCTGGCAGACGACCGCTCCTCGTCTTCTCGCAGGGCTTCTGGGAGCCCGTCTCGACCTACCAGACGCTCCTCACGGATTGGGCATCGGCGGGCTTCGTCGTCGCCGCGCCGACCTATCCCCACACCACACGGCCTCCGCACCCCTACACACGGTCCACACCCACAGGGACAACAGTCGTCGACGGGAAGGACATCGTGAACCATCCAGCCGACCTTCGCTTCGTCATCCAGTCGGTGCTCGACTACGCCGCGCAGCGTGGCAACGCGCTGTTCGGGCGCATCGACCCGAGCGCGATCGGCCTCGTCGGGCACTCCGACGGCGGCGACGTCAGCCTCGCCGTCGCGGCAGACTCTGCCGACCTCACACCCAGGGTCAAGGCGGTCGCCGTGCTGTCGGGGGCCGAGCTCGCGAACTACTTCGGAGGGACCTACTACACACCGACGGTGCCGGCGGTCCCCCTGCTCGCCGTGCAGAGCAGGACAGACACGGTCAACTACCCGTCGTGCAGCGTGCAGCTCTACGACGGCGCCCCGCAGCCGAAGTGGTACCTCGAGCTCGCCGGCGCGAGCCACCTCGGCGGTTACACCACAGCACCGTGGCGCACAGTCGTGGCCCAGGTCGTCACTCGCTTCTTCGAGGCCGAGCTGGCCCACGAGCCCACTGCCATGCAAGGCATCTCGTCGGTGGCGGACACGAGCGTCTCGACCATCTCGAACGGACCCACCGCGCCTGCACAGCCAGGCACACCGACCTGCGACGCCGCGCCCTGAGCCCGCATCGGCTCGCCCGCGCCGTGATGCCGCTGGCATCCGGCGCTTCGCCGCCGCGTTCCCGACGGCGCCCTTGGTTGCAAGGGAGCCTGATCGGGCACACACTCACTACTGCCGTTCACGTGCACTACTGCCGTTCACGTGCGCTGCGGCGCGGCACACGACGGCACAGGAGGTGCGCTGGTGAGCAGAACGACGCGACGACCGGGGCGCCTGTACACGGCGTCCATGGCGGTGCTCGTCGGAGGCGCGCTCCTCGCGAGCTGCTCGAACAGCCCGTCGGCGGCCCCTCACCACGCACCGCGTCGACCGACGACCCGATCGTCGACGACCCGATCGTCGACGACCACGAGCTCGACGACCACGAGCTCGACGACTACGACCACGGCCCCGCCGACGCCCGTGCCCACAGGCTTCTCCCCGTCGTCGGTGACGTTCGTCTCCGCAGACGCGGGCTGGGCGATCGGCACCGTTCCCACCAGCACTGGCAGCGCGCTCGCCGTCGTGCACACGACCGACGGGGGCGTCACGTGGTCCGTCAGTCCTGCCCCGCCGGTGGGCTTCGGTGCGCACGGCACAACCCATGCGGCGCGCATCCGCTTCGCCAACGCTGACGACGGGTGGATCACCACGCCGCCATCCGGTTCGACAAGCCACTTCTCCAACACCATGTGGTGGACGAACGACGGCGGCGCGACCTGGCGGCAGGTCGCCGTACCGGGCGGAGGCAACATCGCCGCGCTCGAGGCGTCCGACAGCGTCGCCCAGCTGGTCACCATCTCCCCGGCGACAGCCGGCGTCCACCTCTACTCGACGCCGGCCTCCAAGGAGGCCTGGACCGAATCTTCCACCAGCCTCCCCGTCGGCGCCGGTCCGGTACCGCAAGCCGATCTGCTCCTCAATGGCCGGAGCGGCTGGGTGGTGGTCGTCAACCGCACCGTGATCGCCGGGGCGCGTCTCGCGCAGGGGATCTGGCAGCGATGGACACCGCCGTGCCGCGGCGCCAAGGGCGCGGCAGCCATCACCGCCTCTTCGACAACGAACCTCGCGGCCGTGTGCAACGAGGGCGTGTGGGGACCGCCGCCGGCGGGGTTCACCGCCGCGTCCTGGCTCTGCACTTCCGACGACGGCGGCAACTACTTCGCCCCCGTGGGCCAGATCGCGTCGGGCGCGATCGGTGACAACGCCTCGTCGGCGGCCTCCCCCCCCGCCCACCCCGACGTCGTCGTGGTAGGCGGGAGCGGGCTTGCTGCCACCTTCGACGGCGGCCGCACGTGGAAGACCGTCTACACCTCGCCCTCGGGGCACGGCGTGCGCGTCGTCGGGTTCACGACGGCCGCACAGGGCGTGGCCATCGTGACAGGCACGACCAGCGTCTCGACGCTGCTCATGACGCGCAACGGCGGCGCGACATGGAGCCCTGTCAGCTTCTGAGTCGCCGCGACACCGGTCAACAGGCGCTCCGGCCCTCGCTACGATCGTCCGCGTGACGCTCGACCTCGTCCTCCTCCGCCATGGTGAGTCCCAATGGAACGCCGCGAACCTCTTCACCGGATGGACCGACGTCGACCTGTCTGCGGCGGGCGAAGCCGAGGCGATCGCGGCGGGGCGCCTCTTCGCCGAGACGCCCGATCTCGACCTGCGCATCGTGCACACCTCGGTCCTCACCCGGGCGATCAAGACCGCCAACCTCGCGCTCGACGCTGCCGACCTCGCCTGGCTCCCCGTCCGCCGGCACTGGCGACTGAACGAGCGCCACTACGGCAGCCTGCAGGGGCTGAACAAGAAGGAGACGGCCGAACGGTTCGGCCTCGAGCAAGTGACGCGGTGGCGCCGCAGCTACGACGAGCCACCGCCGCCCCTCGACGAGGGCGACGAGCGCCGCGCCGCGCGCGACCCGCGCTACCGCGACGTTCCTGCCCACGTGCTGCCGTCCACCGAATGCCTCGCCGACGTCGTCGCACGCGTCCTGCCCTACTGGGACGACGTGATCGTGCCGGACCTCTACGCGGCGGGCGCCCGGGGAGGCGCGGTGCTCGTCGTCGCCCACGGCAACTCCATCCGGGCCCTCAGGAAGCACCTCGACCAGATCTCCGACGAGGACATCCTGGGACTCGAGATCCCCACCGGCATCCCCTACCGCTACCGGTTCGGCAACGACCTCTCGGTGGCCGATGCCAGCTACCTCGGCGATCCGGCGGCAGCAGAGAGGGCTGCGGCGGCGGTCGCCCGCCAGGCGGGCTGACGCCCGACGACCGCCGCCGGCGGCACTGCCATACAACGCGTCGCTGCCGCCCTACAACGCGTCGCTGCCGCGTTCGCCGGTCCTGACGCGCACGACCGTCTCGAGCGGCGTCACCCACACCTTCCCGTCGCCGATCTTCCCGGTCGCCGCCGCGCCGACGATGGCGTCGACCACGTCGGCCACCTGCTCGTCGTCGACGGCGACCTCGAGCCGCACCTTGGGCACGAAGTCCACCTCGTACTCGGCACCCCGGTAGACCTCGGTGTGCCCACGCTGGCGCCCGAACCCCTGGGCCTCGGTCAGCGTCATGCCGTGGACGCCGACGTGCTTCAGGGCCTCCTTCACGTCGTCGAGCTTGAACGGCTTGACGATCGCGGTGACGAGCTTCATTCCTCCGCTCCCTTTCTTCGCGCCCCGGCGGGCATCGCTGCGGGATCTGGCGGCCCGGTCCCGTCGATCGACGGCAACACCGCCTCCGCCATCCTTGCAGCGGTCGCCGCCATGGTGGAGACACGCTCCGCGAAGGTCTCCTGGGGGTAGACCTCCTCGTCATGGATGGCGAGGTCACCGATCTCAGCCACCTCGTCACGCTCCCTGAGCCCGCGGCATACGAACTTCACGACGAACAAGATGATCGTCGTCATGATCGCCGTGAAGCAGATGATCCATGCCGCGGCGAGGAACTGCTCCCACTCCTGGTGCCACGAACCCGTATAGAAGAGGCCGCCGATCGAGATCGCGCCCTTCCCGGTGAAGTGCCTGCCCGTCACGCCATACTCGACCATTCCCGGATCTGCGAGGAAGCCGACGAGCAGACCGCCCAAGAGCCCCGCGATCCCATGGGTGTAGAAGACACCGAGGGCATCGTCGACCTTGGAGAACGGCCGGATCTTCGGCAGATAGTTCCACGCCACCCACACGATCGACGCACAGATCAGCCCGACCAGGATGGCGCCGTAACCGTCGACCCAGCCCGCCGAGGGCGTGATGCCGACGAGACCACAGATCATCCCGTTTATCGCACCGAGCAGCGTCGGCTTCTTCTGGCGGGTGAAGAGCATGTCGAAGCTCAGCCACGTGAGCAGCCCCGTGGCGGTCGCGATGTTCGTGTTCAGCACAGCGGACGCCGCGTCGATCCCCGCGTAGAAGGGGTCGCCGCCGTTGAACCCGTTCCATCCCAGCCAGATGATGCCCGCGCCCACTGCCACGAGCAGCAAGTTGTTCGGGACGCCGTGGGTCCTGTCACGCCGCAGTCGAGGCCCTATGATTGCTGCTGCCGTGAAACCAGTCACGCCTGCGGCCAAGTGGATGACATAGCCGCCCGAGTAGTCGACCGCCCCTTTTTGGGCGAAGAACCCGCCGCCCCACAGGAGCGCCGCGTTCACCGTGTAGACGAAGGTGATCCACAGCGGGACGAAGACGAGCCACGCGACGAACTTCATGCGCCCGAGGATGCTCCCCATGAAGAGCAGCGGCGTGATGGCGGCGAACACGAACTGGAAGTAGGCGAGCGTGGACGTCGGGAAGTGGAACGGGATGACGGAGTTCGCCCCCGACACTGCCTGGTTCTGTTCGGCGAAGTGGCTCACGATGGGCCAGGGCTTGCCGACGAGATCCCCCCAGAACGAGCCGGTGGCACCCCAGTGCGCGAAGACCCCGAACCCCATGTTGTAGGCCCACAGCACCCACACGATGAGGACCGTGCTGAAGCCCGCGAACGCCATGAGCATGGTGTTCACCACCCACTTGCGCTGCACCAGTCCGCCGTAGAGGACGGCCAGGCCAGGGAGGCTCATGAGGCCGACCAACGTCGCAGCGACCAGTTGCCAGGTGTTGTCCCCGGGGTTCAACCACGACGGGTACGGGATGTTCGCCGCTTCCAGCACCGCTCATGCTCCTCTCTTCTGCGCGCGACGTTGCGCTCGGGCCAAGGGGAGTATGCGGGGCGCTCGTTTCGTGCCGACGACGCGCGTGTTTCGTGCGCGTGAACTGACGGCACGTGGCCCGCACCGCAACGAGCTTCCGAGGGCGACCATCCTCCCTCGCTCGTCGGTTCGCTACCATCGGCGGGCAGCAGGACGATGCAATGCATCCCCCAGGGTGTCTCGTCGGCAGGGGGTGTCGTCGGCGCAGCGTGTCGTCGGCAGGGGGTGTCGTCGGCGCAGCGTGTCGTCGGCAGGGGGTGTCGTCGGCGCAGCGTGTCGTCGGCGCAGCCGCCAGCGCCGGCGGCGTCGACCTGGCGCTTCACGACCGCAGCTCGGGGGCGGCCCCACGACCAGGAAAGGGCGTGCCATGAGAGTGACCGGCTACGAGGTGTTCCCGATCGCGCTTCCCCCTCCCCAGCGCGGCGGCCGGCACTGGATGATCATCCGACTGGACACCGATGCCGGCTGCTCCGGGTACGGCGAGATGATGCTGCTGTCCTCTGCCTTCCGTTGGCCGGTCTTGGTCGCCATGGTCGAGGACCTCGCCGAGCAGGCGGTCATGGGGCACGACCCCTACCATGCCGAGGAGCTGTTCGACAGGATCTACGGGCGCGCCGGTTACAGCCACACCCCCGAGCAGACCAAGTCGGCGATCCTCTCCGCCTTCGATATGGCGTGCTGGGACATCGTCGGCAAGGATCTCGGCCGCCCGGTGCACCAGCTGCTCGGCGGTCGAGTTCGCGACAAGGTACGCACGTACACCTACCTGTACGCGGGGGACGACGACGTGAACGCCGCCGAGAGCTTCCGCGATCTGTGGCTCGATCCTGCCTTCGCCGCCCGCCGTGCCCGGCACTACGTCGATCTCGGCTTCACGGCCGTCAAGCTCGACCCCTTCTCCCTCGCCATACGCGAAGACCAGGGACTCGGCCAGAGCGTGCCGCTCGAATTCTCGCTGCGAGCGCTCTCCACCGCCGAGTCGGTCGTCGGCGCCATCCGCAACGAGGTCGGAGACGCCGCGGACATCCTCGTCGGCACCCACGGTCAGATGACGCCTGCCAGCGCGATTCGCTTCGCCAGGCGCATCGAGCGCTTCGACCCGCTTTGGTTCGAAGAGCCCCTCCCGCCCGAGAACGTGGCGGCGCTCGCCGACGTCGCACGGGCAACCAGCATCCCCATCACCACCGGCGAACGGCTCACGTCCAAGTACGACTTCGCGCGTCTCCTCTCGCACCGAGCCGCTGCCATCTTCAACTTCGATGTCGGCCTCGTCGGCGGGATCACCGAAGCGAAGAAGATCGCCGCGATGGCCGAGCCCCACTACGTCCAGGTCGCCCCCCACGTCTACGGCGGACCGATGATCGCCGCGGCCTCGATCCAGCTCGCGCTCTGCTCCAAGAACTTTCTCATCATGGAAGGCATCGAGCGCTTCGACGGGATCTACGACGAGCTCACCGATCCCCCCTTTGCCTGGCAGGACGGGTACGTGCTCCCGTCCGAGCGCCCAGGGCTCGGCCACGACCTGCGCGAGGACGTCGCCCGCCGCCTCCGCCCCGACGGTCCAGGGCCCAGCCTGATCCGCGTCTACTGACCCGCGTGTACTGACCCGCACCCGGCTGCTGGTGCGTCGAGGTGACCGGAGGAACCGTGCAGTCATCGTGCGCGCGCGGAGACGAAGACGCAGGCGCGCGCGAGGATGGAGCCTTGTCCGATGACATCGATCGGGTCCTTGACGACGCCTGCGGGCTGTTCCACGCGCACGACCCCGGGGGCACGGGGCGGCCCACGAGGCTGTACGTGAGTCCGGACGTCTACCGAGCGATCGCACGGGTCCGCCAGCGGGAGCTGGAGCGCGGCATTCCGCTGATCGTCCTCGACCTCGACCTCGAGGCCGACCCGTCGCTGCACGGCGCGGAGGTCCGCGTCGGATGAGCAGGGGCGCCGACGGATCGCCGCGGCGACGCAGTGGAGGAAGGCGGAACCGATGCTGAGCCACGAACAGAACCTGCGGATCTGCCTGACCGGTCCGGGAACGCCGATGGGCGACGCGCTGCGGCGCTACTGGATCCCAATGTGCCCCGCAAAGGACGTCGAGCGGCCCGACGGGCCGCCACGCGCGGTGATGCGCCTCGGAGA
>JAJZMN010000013.1 GCA_021850345.1 Actinomycetes bacterium
CGATCTGACCATGGCCTGGACGAGCTGGAACGCCCCGATGGGATGTCCCGACTGCTTCCGGGCCCGGGCGTAGTCGACCGTCTCGTCGACCAGGCGCTCGGCCATCCCCACGCACAGCGCGGCGATGTGGATGCGGCCATGAGAGAGGCAGCGCATCGCCGTCGACCATCCTCGACCCACGCCCTCCTCGCCGCCGACCACAGCCTCGGCAGGGACGCGGACCGCGTCGAGGTGGACGTCCGCGGTCCACGCGCCCGCCTGGCCCATCTTCTCGTCGCGCGGCCCGACCGTCAGCCCTGGCGTGCCAGCGGGCACCATGAACGTCGAGATGCCTGGCGCCCCCGGGCCACCGCTGCGGGCGAAGACCATGAGGACGTCGGCGACCGGCGCGTTGGTGATGTAGCGCTTGGCGCCGTCGAGCACCCAGCCGTCCCCGTCGCGCACCGCCGTGGTCGTGAGCCCCGACGGGTCGGAGCCCGCCTCGGGCTCGGTCAGGGCGAACGCCGCCACCATCTCGCCCGAGGCGATCTCGGGGAGCCACCGCGCGCGCTGCTCCTCGGTGCCGCCCTCCATGAGCACGTGGCCGGCGATGCCGTTGTTGCTCCCGAACAGGGAGCGGAACGCGGGCGTCGTGTAGCCGAGCTCGAAGACGAGGCGGCACTCCTCGTGCATGCCGAGGCCGAGGCCGCCGTACGCCGAGGGGATGGCAAAGCCGTAAAGGCCCATCTCCTTGGCGCCAGCGCGGATCTCGCCGGGGATCTCGTCGTCACGGTCGATCCGGTCCTCGAGCGGCACGACCCGCTCGCGCACGAACGCCCGGACGGTCGATCGGATCTCTTCGAAATCGCACGCGTCCACGTCGTTGCCTCCTGCATTCCTGCTCAGCGTGACACCCAGGCCTCGGGGTCGGCGATGAGTCGCTCCAGTGCGCGCGGTAGCTCGCCTCGCACCACGTCGGCCAGCGTGACGAGCTCGAGCACCTGCCGCAAGCTCGCACGCACGGCGACCCAGACCTCCTGGAGGTGCGTCGCGGCACCGTCGTAGCGGGCCGCCTCGGGCTGCAGGCCCCGGACCTCGGCGAGCGGGCCGTCGAGAACCCGGATCACCTCGGCGCAGGTGATCGCCGAGGCCTCACGGGCGAGGCGGTACCCACCCTGCGCGCCACGCTGGCTGACCACGAGGCCACATCGGCGAAGCTCGGCGAGGATCGTCCCGAGGAACCGGGGCGGCAACGCCTGGTCCCCTGCCAGCTGGTCGCCCGTCAGCGGCCGGTCGGCTGCAGCCAAGGTCAGCATCGCCCGCAGCCCGTAGTCGACCTTGGCAGGGATGTGCACGGCCCGATTCTGCGCCAATCGTGCGCCGCCGCGCCGATCTTCGATTTGTCCCCCTCCGGCACTCGTACGTACTATTGACAACTATTAGCCACACTAGCGAGCAGGACGACAAGGCCGACAAGGACGACAAGGCCGACAAGGCCGACAAGATGGTGGACGCGGTCCTCAGCGCCAGCCGTGTGCTGGTGGCGGTGGCCGCGCGCTCGCTGGCCGACCTCGACGAGGAGGTCACCCTCACCCAGTACCGCTCCCTCGTCGTGCTGGCGTCCCGCGGCACCCAGGCGATGGCCGCCCTGGCCGACGCGCTGGGGATCTCGCCCCCGACGGCGTCCCGCCTCTGCGACCGCCTCGTGCGCAAGGGGCTGGTCCGCCGCCGCACCGATCGCAACGACCGCCGCCAGGTCCGCGTCGGGCTGACCGATGCCGGACGGCGGTTGGTGGACGTGGTGAGCGAGCGCCGGCGCAACGAGATCGCGGCCTTGTTGCGCTCGGTGCCCGACGACGCCCGCCGTTCGGTGGTCGCCGGGCTGCAGCTGCTTGCCGATGCTGCAGGCGAGGTCCCCGAGCAGGACTGGAGCGCGGGATGGGATCTCTGAGTCGATGCCAGACGAACTGACACCACGGCCGTCGCGTCCCGGCGTCGCCGCGCAGTCGGGGCGAGTGGGCGTCCCCGGCTCGGCACCCACCGTCGAGCCACCGGCGCCGACCTCGCTGTTCAAGGGGCGGACGGGCTGGCGACAGCTCGCCAGCTGGCTGGGCAGCCACGTGAACGCCATGTCCTACCTGTGGCGCTGGCTGATCCTCGCCACGGTGATCGGCGGGGTGGCAGGAACCGGCGCCATCGTCTTCTACGAGGCGCTGCGACTCTCGACCGACTTCTTCTTGTCCTTGCTGGCGGGGTACCACGTGCCGAGGCCCGCGGGAGGGTCGGTCACCGGCGCTGGCGGGTACTACGGCGCTGCAATCGCAGGGTCCTCGCACTACGCGCGTGCCTGGGCGATCCCGCTCGTGGTCATCGCAGGCGCGCTCGGCGCGGGGTGGCTCGTCTTCACCTGGGCCCCGGAGGCCGAAGGGCACGGCACCGACGCGGCGATCGATGCCGTGCACTACAACCCTCGCGGTATCCGGCTGCGCGCTGTCGTCGTCAAGATCGTCGCCTCCGCCCTCACCATCGGCTCGGGCGGCTCGGGCGGACGGGAGGGGCCGACGGCCCAGATCAGCGCGGGATTCGGCTCGCTGCTCGCACGTGCCCTCGACCTTTCTCCAGAGGACGGGCGCATCGCCGTCTCCGTCGGCATCGGCTCGGGGATCGGGGCGATCTTCAGCGCGCCGCTGGGCGGCGCCGTGCTCGCGGCCGACGTCGTCTACCGGGAGGACTTCGAGTACGCGGCGCTCGTGCCAGGGCTCTTCGCCTCGATCGTCGCCTACGCGATCTTCGGCGCCGTCTTCGGGTACCACCCGCTCTTCGCCACGCCCGCCTACCACTTCGACCAGCCGATCCAACTGCTGTGGTTCGGGATCATCGGGCTGCTCGCCGGCGGGATCGGCCTCTTGTACTCCAAGGGCTTCTATGGGATGGTCCGCCTCTCGCACCGCCTGCCCTTCTCGCGAAAGCTCCGCCCCGCGGCCGGAGCGCTGTTCGTGGGCCTGATCGCCCTCGCACTGCCCGAGGTGCTCGGCACCGGCTACGGCTGGGTGCAAAAGGGCCTGTCCGACCAGCTGCTCCACACGCCGCTATGGATCATTCTTGCCCTCCCCTTCGCCCGGATCCTGGCGACGGCGCTGTCCATCGGGACGGGCGGGTCCGGTGGCGTCTTCGGACCGGGCATGGTGATCGGCGCCTTCACCGGTCTCGCGCTCTGGCGGCTGCTCGAGCCGATCGCCCCGGGCGTCGGCCACGATCCCGCGCCGTTCGTCGTCGTGGGGATGATGGCGGTGTTCGGTGGCGTCTCGAGAGCCCCGCTCGCCGTCATGATCATGGTGGCCCAGATGACCGGGAGCATCGAGATCCTGGCACCCGCCATGGTGGCGGTCGCCATCGCGACGTTCACCGTGGCGAGGTTCGACGACAGCATCTACCGCTCGCAGCTGCGCACCCGCGCGGATTCGGAGGCCAGCCGATTTCAGTTCGGGATGCCGCTTCTCGCACTGCTCCACGTGGGAGAGGTCGCCAAACCCCCGCGGGTCGTGTTCGTCGACGACGCGCCGCTCTCGTTCGCGCTCGACACCCTCCAGCGCGCAGGCGTGCCAGGCGCCCCCGTGGTCGACCACGACGGTCTCTACCTGGGCACGGTCGAGACGTCCCGGCTGGCCGTCGCGCTCGAGAACGCCCAGCGGCGCGGCACGGACGTCGGGCTGGCCGGCTCGGGGATGGCCGGGCTCGACGCTGACGAGCCGGCAGCCGGGGCACCGCAGACCCCGGCGCCGCCGCCAGAGGAGCCGACCGAGGCGGAAGAAGCACCCGATCACGTGCCCGCGGAGCCGGTCATCGCCAGCTACGTCGACGCCACGACCACCACCGTTCCCGACTCGGCCCGTCTGAACGTGGCGCTCGAAGCGCTCATGCAGGCAGGCGGTCGTTGGGTGACGGTCACCTCGAGCCGACGAGTCGTCGGTGTGCTCTCGATCAGCGACCTCGTGAGCGGCTACCAGCGGGCCCTCTCGGCCGACACTGGGCGGATCTCGTCGGTCTCCCCCAGCGCGATGACCGTCGAAGAGCGCGTGGGCGAGGACTCGCCGCTCGCCGGCGTCGCCTTGAGCGACGCAGGGCTCCCGCCCGGGTGCATCGTCATCTCCATACAGCGCGGTGACCGCATGATGTTCGCCACCGGCGCCACGGTCATCGAGAAGGGCGATCTGCTGAGCGCGCTGACGAACCCGACGACCGCCGAAGCCGTCCGGCGGATCATCCGCGGCACCGACGAACCCAAGCCGCCGATGGTCGAGCGCGGGAGCCAGCTGGTCTGACCACGAGGGGGGCGGGGCGAGAGGAACCGGGAGCGCCGGCCCGGGCGGTGCCCGTCGTGCTCAGGACTGCCGCTCGAGCCACCCCACGAGCGTCGCGACCACCCTCGGATCGGCTCGCAACCAGTGCCCGGCCGCCGGCACGATGCGCAGGTCCACCGGAGAACCGACCGCGGCGTCGGCGAGCGCACGGGCTGCCGCAGCCGGCACCTCCGCGTCGTCGGATCCGTGGACGACGAGGAGCGGTCGCCCGCCGAGGTGCGCGGCCGCGTCGAGGGGCGCGAGCGCGACCAGCTCGGCGGCCCAGGCATCGGGATCGCGAGGGAAGGTCTCGCTCTTGATCACCCCGCTGTGACGGCAACGGGCGAGGACCTTCTCCCGGCTCGAGATCCAGCCCGAGAGGTCGGCGGGGCCTGCGATCGACGCCACCCCGCGAACCCGCTCGTCGTTGACGGCGGCACGCAGCGCGATCGCGGCCCCCAACCCGAAGCCCACGAGCCACAGTCCGCGCGCCGACTGGGACTGCGCCTTGCAGATGGCCGCGACGTCGTCCAACCAGCCGTTGGCGGAGAACTCCCCGTCGGACCCGCCGGTGCCCCGGAGCATGCCGGCGACCACTCGGCAGCTGCACTCTTCGGCGAGGCGGTCCCCCAGCGCAGGGTACGCCCTGGCGGCGGCTGCCCCGCCACCGGGGTCCCGGGGCAGCTCGTGGCACAAAAGGAGCGTGGGCGCCGTGGCGGAGGACACGGTGAGGGACTCGTAGACCCGGAGGGCTCCTGCCCGTCCGTCGACGATCCGCCAGACCCCCGGCACCGTCAGACCCCCGGCACCGTCAGATGCCGATGTGCTGGGCCAAGAGCTCCCGGTGGTAGGCGGGGTCACCGAAGAGCAGCTCGGAGGACTTGGCCCGCTTGAAGTACAGGTGCGCGTCGTGCTCCCAGGTGAAGCCGATCCCGCCGTGGATCTGGATGTTCTCCGCGGCCGCGTGAAAGTACGCCTCCGAGCAGTACGACTTGGCGAGGCTCGCGACGACCGCAAGCTCGTCGGAGTCCTCGGCCGCTGCCCACCCGGCGTAGTAGGCGGCCGAGCGGGCGGACTCCACCTCGAGGAGCATGTCGGCGCACTTGTGCTTGATCGCCTGGAAGCTGCCGATCGGCCGGCCGAATTGGATCCGCGTCTTCGCGTACTCGACCGAGCTGTCGAGACAGCGCTGGGCCCCGCCGACCTGCTCCGCGGCAAGCGCCACCGCGGCAAGCTGGAGGGTCTTGGTGAGGCCCGGCGCCGCGCCACCCTCTGCCCCGATCAGCGTCGCCGGGGCACGAGAGAGCTCGAGGCGTGCCTGCTTGCGCGTCTGGTCCATCGTGGGCAGCAGGTGACGGACGAGCCCCTCGGCGTCCCCTTCGAGCGCGAAGAGGCTCAGCCCTCCCTCGGTCCTCGCCGCCACGAGCACGAGGTCGGCGACGTGGCCGTCGAGCACGAAGTTCTTGTGCCCGTCGAGCACCCATGAGCCGCCGTCCCGGGTGGCGGTCATCGATACTGCATCGAGTGTCCACTTGCCGCTGTCCTCGAGGAGCGCCAGCGTGACGATCGACTCGCCCGACGCGATCTTGGGCAGCCACTCGTGCTGCGCCGCCTCGTCGCCGGAGGTGGCGAGCGCGTTCGCCCCGAGGACGACCGATGAGAGGTACGGCGCGCACAAGAGTGCCGCGCCCATCTCCTCGAGGACGACGACGAGCTCGACGAACCCGAACCCTGCCCCACCGTACTTCTCGGGAATGGCGAGCGACTGGAGCCCGAGCTGGTCGGCCATCTGCCGCCAGACATCCGGGTCGTAGCCCTCCTCGGTAGCCATCATGCGCCGCACTTGTGGCTCAGGGGACTTCTCTGCGAGGAACCGGCGCACCGCGCTGCGCAGCTCTTCCTGCTCCTCGCTGAAGGCGAAGTTCATCGAGTGGTGGTCTACCACGTGTGCCAACCTTGGGGCATGCCGAACGTCGAACGCATCTGGGAAGACGCCGCATGCGAGGTGCACCGGATCGTGGTGGGACCCTTGGACAACAACGTCTACGTCCTCCGTTGCCGGCGCTCCGGCGAGGCCATGCTCGTGGACGCCGCCAATGAGCACGAAGTGCTGCTGGATCTGTGCCGGCGCCTCGGGGTGACCAAGGTCGTCGAGACGCACGGCCACTGGGACCACATACAGGCGGTCCCCGCCGTACGCGAGGCCGGCTACTCGGTCGCGGTCAGCGCGCCCGACGCCGAGATGCTCCCCTCCTACGACGAGCTGCTCGAGGACGACGCAGTCATCTCGGTCGGGAGGCTGCGGGTCCGCACGGTGGCCACGCCCGGCCACACGTCCGGCTCGATGTGCTTCGCTGCAGAGGGCACCCCCTTGCTGTTCTCGGGTGACACCCTGTTCCCTGGGGGCCCAGGGAACACCTCTTTGCCCGGGGGCGACTTCCCCACCATCATCCACTCGATCGAGCGGCGGCTCTTCGCCCGTTTCGACGCGTCCACCGTCGTGCTCCCCGGGCACGGGGCATCGACCACCATCGGCTCCGAGGCGCCGCACCTCCAAGAGTGGGTCGAGCGCGGGTGGTGACCCGGCGGCATCCCGGCGGGGTCGCCTCGGCGATCTCCCCCATCGTCGATTTCCCCTATATCAGTGGTGGAAAATCCGACCTGGCCGGTAGACTTCTGACGTGACCGTACCGCTGCTAGAGATCGACGACCTCCACGTGGCAGCAGAGGGCGCCGGCATCCTGCGTGGCGTGGACCTGCGTGTCGGCGCCGGCGAGGTCCACGCCCTCATGGGCCCGAACGGCGCGGGCAAATCGACGCTGGCCTCGACGCTCATGGGGCACCCCTCCTACCGCGTGACCGCTGGCAGCGTGCGCTTGCGCGGCGAGGACGTCACCCACTGGTCGACCGACGCCCGAGCCAAGGCGGGGATGTTTCTCGCCTTCCAGTACCCCGAGTCCATCGAGGGCGTCTCGGTGGTCCAGTTCCTCCGCCAGGCGGTGTCGGCCCGAAGTGGCAGGGACGTCTCCGTCCTCGAGGTCCGCCTCGTCATGACCGAGTGGATGGAACGGCTCGGCATGGATCCCTCCTTCGGCGAGCGTTACTTGAACCAGGGGTTCTCCGGGGGCGAGAAGAAGCGGAACGAGATCCTCCAGATGGCGATGCTCGAACCCGAGCTCGCCGTGCTCGACGAGACCGACTCGGGCCTCGACATCGACGCGCTCGGCGTCGTCGGCCGAGGGGTCCGCACCGTGCGCGAGCAGCACCCAACACTGGGCGTCTTGGTGGTCACCCACTACCAGCGCCTTCTCGACACCCTCGTTCCCGACCGCGTCCACCTGCTGGTGGACGGGCGCATCGTCGACTCCGGCGGCCCCGAGCTCGCGCGCCGGATCGAGCAAGCTGGCTACGAGGCCTGGCGGCACTGAGATGGACGATCTCATCGACATCGAGATGCTGCGCAAGGACTTCCCGCTCCTCTCGCGGGTGGTGAACGGCTGGCCGATCGCGTACCTCGACTCCGCGTCCACCTCGCTGCAGCCGCGCGCCGTCCTCTCCGCCATGGACCAGTACTTCGAGACGACCCACGCGAACGTGCACCGCGGGGTGTTCGCGACGGCGGAGGAGGCGACCGCCCGCTACGAGGGCGCGCGCCGGACCGTCGGCCGATTCATCGCCGCTCCCGATCCCGACACCGAGATCGTCTTCACGAAGAACGCGACCGAGGCGTTGAACCTCGTCGCCTCCTCGTACGGTGAGCGCCTGGCGCCCGGTGACGCGGTGGTGCTCACCGAAATGGAGCACCACGCGAACCTCGTGCCCTGGCTCATGCTTGCCGAACGACGCGGGGTGAAGCTGCGCTACCTGCGCGTCGACACCGACGGGCGCCTCGACCTCACCGACCTCGAACGCCAGCTCGACGGCGCAAGGGTGGTCGGCGTCACCGCGATGTCCAATGTCTTGGGAACGATCAATCCCGTCCGCCGGATCGCAGACGCTGCGCACGATGCCGGCGCGGTCGTCGTGTGCGACGGCGCGCAAGCGGTCGGCCATCAGCCCGTGAGCGTCCAAGAGCTCGGCGTCGACTTCTTCGCGTTCTCGGCCCACAAGATGTGCGGTCCGACCGGGATCGGCGCGCTGTGGGGCCGAGCGACGCTGCTCGACTCGATGCCCCCCTTCCTGGGCGGCGGCGGCATGATCCTCGATGTGCGCCTCGACCGTTTCCTGCCGGCCGAGAGCCCGCAGCGCTTCGAGGCCGGCACCCCACCGATCGCCGAAGCGGTCGGTTTCGCTGCTGCTGCGGACTATCTCGAATCGATCGGGATGGCGACGGTGCGCGCGCACGAGGAGGCCATGACCGCGTACACGCTCGACACGTTGCGCGAGCGCCTCGGTGACGACTGCCGGGTGTTCGGTCCTCCGGCCGGGCCAGACCGCGGTGGCGTCTTCTCGCTGGCATACAAAGACATCCATCCCCACGACCTCGCCCAGGTGCTGGACCAGTTCGGGGTGTGCGTGCGCCCGGGGCACCACTGCGCGAAGCCGCTCATGCGCGTCCTCGGGGTCAGCGCGACGGCGCGCGCCTCGCTCGGGCTGTACTCCGACGAGCGTGACATCGACACCCTTGTAGAAGGGCTCATCGAAGCCGGGAGGCTGTTCGCATGACTGACCTCGAGGATCTCTACCGCGAGATCATCTTGGACCACTACCGATCGCCGCGGAACCGAGGGGAGCTCGAAGCCCCGCCCGCCCACCGCGTCGAGGGGTTCAACCCGCTGTGCGGTGACGAGGTGGTCCTGACCCTCCTCGTCGACGACGGCCGAGTTGCCGACATCAAGTTCGCTGGAAGCGGCTGCTCGATCAGCCAGTCGTCCGCCTCGCTCATGTCGTCCGCGGTCAAAGGAAAGCCGATCGACGAAGTCCGTCGTCTCATCCGCACGTTCAAGTCGATGATGTCGATCCACGAGGCGGCGCTCGACGGCGACGGCGACGGCGACGGCGACGAGGCGGGCGAAGAAGCGGTCGACGTGCGCAAGATCGGCGAGCTCGCCGCGCTCCAAGGAGTCGTGAAGTTCCCCGTGCGGATCAAGTGCGCCACGTTGAGCTGGAACGCCCTCGCCCAGGCGTTGGACGAGGTGGGAGCCACCGCCAGCTGATCAGGCCCGGGCCCGAGCGGCCGGGGTGAGCCCGTCCGTCGGCTCGCAGAGCCCGTCCTGTCAGGGCGAGCAGGGCGTCGGGTCGTACGGGGGCGTCGTGTCGAGCTCGGCGCTCGAGTACGCGTTCGCCGGCTGGCTGGCACCTCCGGCACCGCTCGTGGCGGAGATCGACGGGCTGACCGACGTCGGCGGCGGCTCTGGCTGGAGTGTCTGGTTGGGCGGCGGCGTCGTCGGCGTGGTGAGCTCTGTGCCGAAGATGCTGACGAGGAGCTGCTGCGCGGCCGGCTCGTTCACGAAGAGCGAGTCTCCGTAGCCCGGCACGTTGCCACCTGTGATGGCCGGCAACGTATAGCTCTTTATCGAGCCGGGTGTGATCGAGTGGAACGATTCGGCAAGGTTGACCATCTCTGCGAGCGAGAATGTCTTGTCCACCACGATCCCCTGCGGCAGCGAGCCGAGGAAGGCGTTGATCTCCAAAGGGTTCAACTTGGACTTGGCGGTGTCCACGAGCGCCTTCAAGAACGAGTCCTCTCGCCTGATGCGAGCGAGGTCTCCGAGCGGTGTCAGATGCCACTGGCCTGTCTCGAAGTACTCGAAGTCCTGGCTGCGGACCACCGCGAGCGCCTGGGTGCCGTTCAAGAGCTGACAGCCGGGGGTCGGGATGTCGAGACCCGAGTACGCGTCCTTGGACGGGTACTTGAAGTCCATGTAGATGCCGCCGAGCGCGTTCACCGCGCTCTTGAACCCCGCGAAGTTGACCTGGACAACATGGTTGATCGGGATCCCGAAGTTGTCCTGGATCGTCTGGACCAGTGCTGTCGGTCCGTCGTTGTAGGCGGCGTTCAGCTTGGCGAACTGGCCGAACTGTGTACGCAGCGTCCCGCTCATCTGCGCCAGCGTTGTCTGAGGCAGCGACAGAATGGTGATCTTCTTGGTCGCAGGGACGACGTGGAAGACCATGGTGACGT
>JAJZMN010000122.1 GCA_021850345.1 Actinomycetes bacterium
GTCGACACCCGTGAGCCACAGGCGGACCCTGTCGGAGACCTCGAGGCCGCGGTCCTTGCGCAGGTCCTGGACGTGGCGGACGAGCTCGCGCACGAGGCCTCGCCGGCGCAGGTCGTCGTCCATGGTGAGGTCGAGGGCGACGACCGCGCTCCCTTCGCGGGAGACCGCGAAGCCGGCCTGCCCGCGCACGCGCACCTCGACCTCGTCGGGCCCGAGGGCGACCGGACCGCTCGAGAGCTCGACCGTGACCGGCGTCCCCGCCTCGAGCGCTGCCGCGGCCGCGGACGGGTCCAGCGCGCCGAGCGCGCCGCGGACCTCCTTCACCGCCTCGCCGAGACGGGGACCGAGGACCCGGAAGTTGGGCACGAGCTCCAAGGTGACGGCCTCCCCGAGCTCGTCCACCCTCACGACCTCGTCCACGTTGAGCTCGTCCGCGACGACGTCGGCGAGGATCTGCGGCGCGCCGGGTGCGAGGAAGACGAGGGCCCGGGAGAGCGGCTGGCGGACCTTCACCCCGGCCTCGCTGCGAGCGGCACGGCCGAGCGAGGACAGCTGCAGCGCGAGTGACATCTGGGCCTCGAGGTCGGGGTCGATCGCCGCATCGTCGAGCGCCGGCCAGCTCTGGAGGTGTACGGAGTCACCCTCCCCCGCTCCCATGCCGAGCTCGCGCCAGAGCCGGTCGGCCACGAACGGGCAGAACGGGGCGAGCATGAGGGACACCGCGACGAGGGCCTCGTAGAGGGTCGCCTGCGCGCCCAGCGCGTCGGACGGCGCGGCGCCGGGATCCGTGCGCCAGAACCGGCGCCGGCTCCGGCGAACGTACCAATTCGACAGGTCGTCGACGAGCCGGCTGAGCGCCGTCGCCGCCTCGAGCGGCTCGTAGGCGTCGAGGGCCCCGGTCACCGCCCTGAGCGTCGACATCACCCGTGACCTCGCCCACCGGTCGAGCGGCCCGCGCGATGGCGGCGCGGGCACGTCGGGATCGCCGGGATCGAACTCGTTGAGCGAGGCGTAGGTCGCAAAGAAGCTGACCGTGTGCCACAGCGTGAGGAGCGTGTCGCGCGTCGCCGTGTCGATCGCGCCGGTGCTCACCCGGGTCGCGGTCCACGGCGAGCCCTGGGAGAACATCCACCACCGCAGCGGGTCGGCCCCGCGGCTCGTGACGAGGTCCCAGGGGTCGATGACGTTGCCGAGCGACTTGGACATCTTGCGGCCGTCGGCGTCCACGATGAGCCCGAGGACCATCACGTGGCGGTAGGGGGCCTTGCCGAAGACGAGGTCGTTGACGGCGAGCAGCGAGTAGAACCAGCCGCGCGTCTGGTCGATGGCCTCGACGATGAAGTCGGCCGGAAACTGCATCGCCTCCTTCGACCCGCGCACGCGGGGGTAGCCGACCTGGGCCGCGGGCATCGACCCCGAGTCGAACCACGCGTCGATCACCGGCTCGACACGGCGCGCCGTCGCGACGGGGAGCTCGGACGCCACGTAGCCGATCGCAGAGCCCGCGGCCACCTCCGCCCCGGCGATCGCGGCGCACTCGGGGCAGGCGAAGACCACCTCGTCGATCGTGGGCCGGTGCGGGTCGACGTCGGAGAGGTCCCGCCCGGCGAGCCCGGCGAGCTCGGCCATCGAGCCCACGCAGGTCACGTGCCCCTCGTCGCAACGCCAGATCGGCAGCGGGGTGCCCCAGTAGCGGTCGCGCGACAACGCCCAGTCGACGTTGTTCGCCAGCCACTCGCCGAAGCGCCCCTCCTTGATGTAGGCCGGATGCCAGTGGACCTTCTGGTTCGCCGCGATGAGCTCGTCCTTTCGCGACGAGGTCGCCACGTACCAGCTCGGCTTCCCCCAGTAGATGAGCGCGGTGCCGCAGCGCCAGCAGTGCGGATAGGTGTGGGTGTAGAGGTGACGGCGCAGCAGCAGACCCCGGGGCTCCAGCGCGTCGTTGACGAGGTCGTTGGTCTCGCGCACCGGGCGTCCGGCGAAGGGCTCCCCCGCCGCCTGGGTGAACCTGCCGTCGGGCCCGACGGGGTTGAGCGTCGGCAGCCCTTCGGTCTTGCCGACCTCGCGGTCGATCTCCCCGAACGCGGGTGCCAGGTGCACGAGCCCGGTCCCCTCGTCGGTGGTCACGAAGTCGGCGAGCACCACGCGCCAACCCCGCTCCGTGTCCTCGATCGAGGGCACGGCGACCATGTCGAACGGCCGCTCGTACCGGAGCCCCTTCAGGTCCCGCCCGCGAAGCCGCCACGTCGCCCGCTTCGCTGCGCCCTCCCCGAGCGCCTCGTCGACGAGGTCCTGTGCGACGACCATGCCGTCGACGACGACGTAGTCGAGGTCCGGGTGTGCCGCGACGCCCGTGTTGGAGAGGAGCGTCCAGGGGGTCGTGGTCCACACGAGGAGCCATTGCGCGTCGCCCACGACCGAGGGGTCGGGGTCGACGAGGCGCAGCTTCACGTAGGCCGACTCGTCCTCCTCGTCGGTGTAGACCTCGGGCTGGCCCAGCTCGTGGCTCGACAGCGCCGTCCCGCAGCGCGGGCAGTAGGGCACGACCTTCAGGTCCTCGTAGAGGAGTGTCTTGTCGAAGAGCTGCTTCAGGTACCACCAGACCGACTCGATGTAGGTCCGGTCAAACGTCCAGTACGCGGCCCCGAGGTCCGTCCAGTAGCCGATGCGCTCGGTCAGCGCGTTCCAGTCCTTCACGTAGCCGAGCACCGACTCCCGGCAGAGCCGGACGAATTCGGCGATCCCCACTTCCTCTTCGATCTGGCGCTTGGAGTTGACGCCGAGCCGCTTCTCCACTTCGACCTCGACGGGGAGGCCGTGGGTGTCCCAGCCGGCCCGACGCTCGACGAGGAACCCGCGCATGGTGCGGAACCGGCAGAAGAGGTCCTTGTAGACGCGCGCCCACACGTGGTGGAGGCCCGGCCGGTTGTTGGCCGTCGGCGGCCCCTCGTAGAAGACCCAGGGCTCTGCGCCTCTGCGCTGCTCCACCGAGCGCTCGAAGACCCGGTGCGCGCGCCAGCGCTCGAGCTCCTCGGTCTCGAGGGCCACGAAGTCGGCGTCGGGCGGCAGCGGGCGGAACATCGGTCTCGTGAGCCTACCGGCCGACGAGGGACCCCTCCGAGTCCGCCCGGACCCGCGCGACGCCACCGGCCGCGGCGACATTCAAGCGCCGACAGGCCAGGTGTTGCGTGATTCGGCCGCGGCGATCAATCGACTTCTCGGGTGAAATGCCAATGCCCCAGTGGTGCGTGGGCGCGCGAGGAGAGGCACCCATCGGTGCGTTGAGAAGCTGAAGTCGTCGGTGGGCTCTGGCTATGCGGCCTTCTCGGTGATGGTGACCGAGAACCCGAGGGCTTCGATCCGGCGCTGGAGCCGCTTCGCCTCAACCGCAGGATCGTGACGGCGCTCGAAGTAGTCGGCACCGGGGTCTTCGTAGAGGGCACCGGTCGAGAGCAGGTGGCGGCCGCACGCCAGCATTTCATCTCTTGCAGGTGACCGCCCAGGTCATGGGGACTCAGTGGAGATGTCACCGGCTTGTCAGAAGACCCAACTTTTCGGACCGAAGGTAAGGGGACCCGCGGCGGCTGGCCCGTAGGACAGAAATGCTCCAGTTCTCCGGCTACCGGCTCTCCAGTCCTACGGCTCAGGGTGCTCTAGAATTACGGTTAAATGGTCTCCAGATTTGCGGAACACCTGCTGATAGGTGATACGCTTTCTGCCACGGTGACCCCATTGGAAGGTATCGTCGAGCGTCGCTTGACCCCCATCCTGGCCGAGTTGGCCCGGGTGGAGCCGGTGATCGCGCTGCACGGGCCGCGGTCGGTCGGTAAGTCCACCACGCTCTCCGCCTTCGCTGCGGCACATGGGGTACCGGTCATCGACCTCGACGACCCGGCCACCCGAGACGCGGTCCTGGCAAACGTCGCATCGGCGATCGGCGAGCACATGCCGGTGTGCCTCGACGAGTACCAGCACGCACCGGAGGTGCTCGAAGCCCTGAAGGCGCGGCTCAACCGCGAGGGCTCGCGGCCGGGCATGGCCGTGCTCACTGGATCCACTCGCCAGGACGCCCTACCGCGCACCTCTCAAGCACTCACCGGCCGGCTGCACAGCTTGACGATCTGGCCGCTCTCCCAGGGCGAGATCGCCGGGGACGCTGAGAACCTACTGCCCGCGCTGCGAGTGGACCCTGACGCAGCTGTCGCGACGTACCCGACGTCGGTCACCACCCGTGCCGAGTACGTGGCTCGTGTGTGCGGAGGCGGCTTCCCTCTAGCCCTTCGGCGCCCCGCTGGGGCGGCACGCAACCGATGGCTCGACGACTACATCCAGCAGTCCATCGAACGAGACGCGGTGGAGCTCGCGAGGATCCGGCAGCGGCAGCTGTTACGCGAGTTGCTTGGACGGCTCGCCGGGCGCACTGGTCAGGTGCTGAACCTGTCCGCAGCTGGCGATGGGCTCAGCCTCTCTCGCACGACCCTCGAGGAGCACACTCGGCTGCTCGAGGACCTGTTCCTCATCGAACGTCTCCCCGCGTGGGGCAAGACGCTACGCGTTCGCACGGTTGCAGCCCCCAAAGTCCACCTCGTCGACTCGGGCGTCGCCGCTCGACTGCTGCGAGTCAGCCCGGACAAGCTCGCCGGTCTGGACCCCACCACGCTGACTGAGTTCGGAAACCTGCTGGAGACCTTTGTCGTCGGCGAGATACGCAAGCAGGCGTCCTGGCTCAACGATCCCGTCACCGCCGGGCACTGGCGCACCCACGACGGCGACGAGGTCGATTACGTCCTCGAGTTCGACGATGGGAGCATTCTGGCGTTCGAGGTGAAGGCCAACGAGCGGGTGTCGGGTGCCGATCTCAAGGGCCTGCGGACGCTTCGCAACATCCTCGGCGAACGGTTCATTGCGGGCGTCGCGTTCAGTACCGGCGCTCGCTCCTACAACTACGAGGACAGGATCTACGTCATGCCGGTCGATCGGCTCTGGCGTCCCGTCCCGTGACCTCGGGTCGAGGCGTCTTCTGGCCGCATCCGGTGCCGGGCGACGACCGAGCAGCGCGCCGCCGGCTGCACCGCTCGGGGAAGTACCCCTAGCCGAGCGGCGGCGGGCGGGTCGCCGGCACGGTCGGCGCGGGGAGCCCCGGAGCCGGCGGCACCGGTGTGGTCGCCGGTGTGGTCGCCGGCGGCACCGGTGTGGTCGCCGGTGCGGGCGTGCCGGAAGGGGCCGTCGGGAGCGGCACCGGTGACGGGACGCTCGCCGAGCCCGGGCAGGGCCGCGCACACGCGCGCCCGCCGCTGTGCGCCTGCGCGCCCGAGACGGCTCCGGCGCGGACGGCGTCGTTGGAGAACGGGACGTAGGGACGGCACGGCTCGTTGCGGAGGCTCGGGCACGGCGGGAGACCCGTCGGCACGCTGACGCCCGAGACCACCGGGAGGACGAGGCTCGAGGGCATCGTGCGCGACATCGCGATCTCGACCGACGAGCTCGCGCCCAGCGGGGGCTCGGTCTGCGAGAACGACCAGACCGGCTGCGTGCCGTTGGGCGCGGAGATGGTCAGCCTGACCCGCGAACCGGCCCGGTACACGTGGCCCTCGTAGTAGAGCGGGATCGCGACGCGGACGAACTTGTGGCTCGGCATCGGCGACGCGTCCTTGGCCATGAACGAGGGGATGGGCTCGAGCAGGCTGCTCGGCTGGTCGAGCTCGTTGTCGGTGGTCGTCGAGAGCTTCCGTTCGCTCGCCCGGATCCAGCCGTTCTGCACGAAGGTCTCGTTCCCGTCGGGCCGGACTTCGCTGATCGTCGCCTGGAGGTCGACGTCGGGCGCGGACGACTTCACCCAGGCGTACACGGCGCCGGGGCCGATGACGGTCGTGTCGTGCGCGAGGGGTGCGGACACCCACGACAGTGCGGTGCCGGCGGGGTCCTGCTTCCAGCTCCACTGCCACTGCGACGCGTCACCCCAAAGACCCCCTCCGCCCGTGTTGGAGCCGAAGTCGGTGAGCCCCAAAGCGCCCGGTGCAGACGTGTACGCGTCCACGCCCCTCGCCACAGGCGGCTGGTCGCCGAGGGCGCCGTGCGCGCCCGGCTCGAGGTACCAGGTCCGAGCGGTCGTCCCCGAGACGAGCGCGCCGGGCTCCGCGGCGGGCCCGGTCTGGGGCGCGGCGCTGAAGTACTGCTGGAAGGCGGGGTACGGGTTGCCTGCGGTCGTCTGGCCGCCCGGCGACGCGCCGGCGCCGTTTGTGAAGAGCACCCGGATCTCGGGCAGCTTCTCGAAGGCGGCCAGCGCGGCGCTGTAGGTGGGGATCTCCTGGATCGGGTCGGGGGGCAGGGTGACGACGTCTGTCTGTGGCAGCCCCATCGCCGACTGGTAGATGGCCGGGGCCGCGGCCCGGGTCGCCGCCTGGTTGACGATCGGCGCCTGGTGGGCGACGAACAGCTCGAGGAAGTCGTACCACGCGTCGTAGGTGTAGGGGTCGAGCGAGTCGATGTGCGCGCCGTTGGTGAACGTGAACCACTTGCGCGTCGTCCCGGTGAAGTGCTCGACGAGGTCCGCGCAGTGGCCGCCGGTCTGCTCGTCCTCCCACTGGCAGGCCATGAAGACCGGCACGTGGATCTTTGTGACGAAGGTGGTCGGGTCGAGCGGGTTGGCGGTCGCCGGGTCGAAGTAGTCGTTCGCCTGGATCTTGTCCATGAGGCTCGTCGCCTCGCCGTGGAGCGCCTGGTTCGCCTTGCAGGTCGTTGTGCCGGCCTGGATCCGCTGGTACGCCCACGACTGCCCGCTGTGGGGACCGGCGGGCAGCGCGTTTGTCTGGCGTTGCTCGGCCCAGGCGACGGCGAAGCCGGTATTCAAGATGCCGCCGGGGTACAGCGTGGTGGCGGTGGCGTCGATGGTCGAGAGCGGCGCGATCGCCTCGAGGGCATGAGGGTCGAGCTGCGCGGTGAAGAGCTGGCTGATGGCGCCGTAGGAGATGCCGATCATCCCGACCTTGTGGCCGAGCACCCACGGCTGGTCGGCGATCGTCTGGATGACGTCGTAGCCGTCGAGGTTCTGGAGGGGTGTGAAGAAGTCGTAGGCCCCTGCAGAGCAGCCCGTCCCGCGCATGCTGACGTCGACCACGGCGAAGCCCATGAGGTTGGCGAGGACGGCGATGCCGTTCTGGGGGCCTGTCGGATCCGCGTAGCCGTAGCCGGAGTACTCGATGACCGTCGGGTACGGCGGGGCGTAGTCGGGTCCTGCCGGGAGCGTGACCCCTGTGGGGAGCCCCGCCTGCAGCGACGTCCCGTTGGGGAGCGTCACGTGCTCGCCGGCAGGACTCGTGGGCGGGTGCACGTCGATGGCAAGCTGCGTGCCGTCGCGCGTGGTGAGGTACTGGTAGCCACTGTCCTTGATGGTCTGGTGGTAGATCCCCGGATCCCACGGGGCGGCCCGGTCGCTGTGGACGGTGACCGGCCCCGACTCCTGGCCCGTCGCGAGGTCGCGCACCCGGTAGCCATTGCCGGGCGCGACCTTCCGGAACACGAGCCCGCCCAGGGCGTCGGCCTTCTGGCTCGTCACCATCTGCCCCGTCGGGCTCTCCGTCGTGACCACCGTGCCGTCGGGGCCGACGAGCGCCGCGGGGTCGCTCGTCGGGAAGTGAAGGACGTAGACCTGCCGTGCACTGCCGTAGGCATGCCAGGCCGGCGTCGCCGAGGAGGCACCGGCAGCAGTCGGCGCCCCGGCCGTCAAGCCGATCGCCAGGAGGCTCACCGCGAGCAGCGCGGCCGCGACGGCCCCGCCGGATCCGACCTTGCGCAGACCTTTCATCGGCCGCGACCTTTCCGTTCGGCCTCCGGCCCCCCTGGCTGCCGCAGCGTCTATACCTCGTTACCGCTGGGTAAGAAACCTCCCTCTCCGCAAACGCTCCGCGCGTCGGCGCTCGTCACGTGCCTGGAGAGACCGTGGGAATGCCGGCGCCCACGGCCGCACGCTGCAGCACGGCGTCGTACGCGACGACCCCCTCGAGATCGGTCCCCAGCGTCATCGCGGCGGCGAGGTGCAGCGCGTCGAGGGATCGAAGCGCCACCGGCATCATCCGACCGGCCATGTCGAACGAGTCCGCGTCGAGTCTCAGGACATCGATCTCCGCCAGGAGCCGCTCGGCGCGTGCCGGCGCGCGCCCGCCGGCTCGCAACGCCGCTCGGCGCAACTCGGTGCGGTGCAGATCGGAGATCACCCACTGCTTTTCCTCCAACCACCGGGTCAGCGCTGGAGTCTCGGGTTCTGGCCGGACCAGCTTGGCCAATGCCGACGTGTCGAGGTACCAGACCGCCAACCTCAGCGCTCCTCGGCGCGCAGGGACGCCAACGCCTCAGAGACGGAAGGGCCTTCGTCGGGCGGGAGGTCCGCATCCAGCTCACGCAGCACCTCGCTCATCGTCCGGCCCCTGCCCGGTGCGATGCGACCCTCGGCGAGGAGCGACTCGTACCCCTCCAGCGCCGTGAGCGGCACCATCTTCGCAACGGGGCGTCCTCTGTCGGTGACGACCACCGTCTCGCCTGCCCGGACGCGCGCCACCCATCGGCTGGCTTCTCTGCGCAGTTCCCGCACCCCGACCCTCACCATTGTGCGACATGGTAGCACATTAGGCATGTGCGGTCGCCACTTTTGGCGGCGCTGATTCGCAAGGCGACGAATCGCAATCCCGCGATTCGCAACTCTGTATACTGCTCGCATGCCCGGCGCCAATCCGTTCTCCTTCGGCGGCCCGGTGAGCGGGGCCGCCTTCACCGGCCGCGAGCGGGAGACGGGACTCCTCGTCGCCTGGATCCGGGGCGGGGTCAACGTGGTCGTCGCCTCGCCCCGCCGCTACGGCAAGACCTCGCTCTTGCGCCGCGCCCAGGAGGAGCTGGCACAAGACGACCCGGTGGCGGCCGTCGTCGCCACCAACGTGCTGGTGTGCCGCGACGTCGACACGCTCGCGGCCCGGCTCGCGGCCGGCGCGTACCGGATCCCCGGCGCGCGCTGGCACCGGTCGGCCCAGGCGATCGTCGAGTTCTCCAAGCGGCTGCGGCTCCGGCCGCGCATCTCGATCGACGACGAGGGACGCCCGGTGTTCGCCTTCGGCGACCTGCGTCCCAAGGACGCCGACCTCGTGATCGAGGACGTCTACGCGCTCCTCGACGAAGAGCGCGAGCACCGGCCGGCCGCGCTCGTCCTCGACGAGTTCCAGGCGATCGTCCGCCACGGCACCCACCTGCCCGACCTCTTGAAGGGGCTCGCCGACGAGCACCCCCGCGTCTCGCTCGTGCTGGCGGGCTCCCAGCAGCACCTCATGGAAGCGCTGGTCTTCTCGCGCCGGGCTCCGCTCTACGGCATGGCCGAACGGCTCGCGCTCGGGTCCATCCCCGAAGACGAGATGCTCTCCTTCCTCGAGTCGTCCGCGTCGACGGCCGGCAAGCCCATGCCCGACGGTGCGGCCGCCTCGGTGGTGGCACTCGCCGGACCCGTGCCCAACGACATCCAGCGGCTCGCCTGGGAGGCGTACAACCTCGCACCCGACGAGATCACGCCCGACGTCGTCGCCCGAGCCTTCGAGGAGGGGGTGGCCCACGAGTCGAACGCCTTCGCCGACCGGCTGGCGAGGCTCACGCCCGCCCAGGCCCGCGTGCTCATGGGCATCGCGGCGGGGGGCGACGTCGCGCTGTTCTCCGCCGGCTTCGCCCGGCACGCGGGGCTGGCGAGCGGCGCGTCGGTCAAGCGTGCAGTCGAAGCCCTCGAGTCGGCCCAGCTCGTGGTGCGCCGCGACGGCCGCTACCGCGTCGTTGACCCCTATTTCGCCGCGTGGCTCTGCAGCGTGCAGACAGCTCCCGGCCAGTGACCAAGCGGCCTACGCCACGCGCACGGGCACCACTTCGAGGCCGTCGATGTCGTCGAAGTCCCGTGGATTGCACGTGTAGAGCGGCAGGCCGCGAGAAAGCGCGGTCGCCGCGATGATCGCGTCGAAGGGGCGGGCCGCCGGCGTACGGTCTGCCGCTCGGAGGGGCGTCGCGACCCTGGCGAAGGCTCTCGCTGCATCGGCGTTGAAGGGCAGCGGGTCGAAGTCCGCCTCCGCCTCTTGAAGGTGCGCCTGGCGTCTCGCCCGCTCGGCGTGGTCGGACGCGAGCAACGGTCCGATCGACAGCTCTGCCAGCGTCACGGAGGTGATGAGCGCCACCTCGGGCACGGTCGCGGCATCCAGTCGCCCCAGCTGGGTGAACGTCGACGTGTCGAGCACACCCTCGGGATGCGTCACCACAGCGTCGGGTCCACGGCGGCGTCGATGTCGTGGCGCAGCCGATCCGGGTCCACCGCAGGGAGCTGCC